>JAQTXY010000088.1 GCA_028688535.1 Methanothrix sp.
AGGGCCAAGATATATGTGGAGTGGGTCGGCAATTGGTACGACCCGGAAAAGGAGAACGCTGCTGCATTGTCTCTTATAGAAAGGGGGTGCGATGTCATAACCCATACCACTGATTCTGATGCCACGGGAGAAGCGGCAGAGAGGACTGGCACCTATTTCATCTCCTTTGGCTCCAACACCGCCCGGTTCACACCCGATGTGTTTCTTACGGGTGCCGTCTGGAACTGGGCGCCTATTATGACCGATGTGGTGCAAGCGGTGCATAACGGGACCTGGGTTTCACATCCCGGCCAGAATTGGTATTTTGGCCTGGCTGAAGGTGCAGTAAAGCTGGCACCATTTAGCGATCTGGTTCCCACGGATCTGAGAGCGCTGGTGGAGGAGAGGCAGAAGGCCATCGCAAAAGGGGAACTGGTGATATTCCCCGGCTATAGCTACGAAGATCTCAATAAGGTTTACTACTTCGAGCCCAACATCGTAGGCGATTTGCCTTGATCTTTTATCCTGTTTTTGAGATCATCGTCGATCTTGGCGTCTTGAAGATCAGACCCAGCCAGGGACTCCAGGATGCTATCATCATATTTGATCCCCCTGAGATCTATGCCGCTTAGTTTGCAGCCAATAAGCGCCACTCCGCCAAAACTCGCGCCACTCAAATCCGCTCCGCTCAAATCAACATTGTACAGGAATACTCGATTCAATTCTGCCCCTTTGAGGCTGGCGTAGCTGAAGTTCGCACCGATGACGACCATATTCTGAAATGTGGTCTTATCCATTTTGGCTCGGACCATTTTCGTCTGGGCCAGTAGAGACGAATCGAAATGAGATGCAGTCATATCCGCCTCTGTGAAATCCGCCCTGGTGAGGTCCGCAGACATCAGCTTCGACCATTTCAGGCTCGCTCTCTTGAGAATGGCCTCTGTGAGATCGGTATATGCCAGACCGGCTGCATCAAGGTTGGCATCGGTGAGGTTGGATCTCATCATGAAGGCCCGAGAAAGATCGGTCTCTCCCAGGTCCACTCCACTCAAGTCTGAGGAAGACATCTCCGCTCGGGACAATACGCACTGAAAGAGGGAGCATCCCCTCAGATCTGCCCAGTTCAGTTTCGCCCCCAGCAATATGGAATTATCTAAATTAGCTCCGCGAAGATTGGCCCCCGTGAGATCTGAGCCGCGCAGTTTTGCTCCGGACAATTCTGCATCACTCAGATCGGCATCCGTGATAGCAGCTTCGCTCAGGTCTGCTTCCGCCAGATTGGCCCTGGTCAGGATACTATTCACCAAATTTGCCTGGACGAGTATTGATGAACTCAGATCTGCCCCCGTGAAATCGGAGTCGTTTAGTTGGGCTCTCCTTAGATTTACACCATTCATCTTTGCTCCAGAAACATCGGCCTGCTTTATCCAGACATTCTCAAGATTGGCACCGGTTAAATCAGAATTCGAGAGGTCGGACCCTGACAGATCTGACGCCATCAGGTTCGAGCCGGAGAGGTCCGCTTCGCTGAAGTTCGTATCGGTGAAGTTTACATAGATCAATTTGGCATCGATAAGTTTGGAGCTATAGAAGTTCGCTTTCCCCCATGAGGCCTCGGATAATTCCGCTCTTGTCAGATCTGAATAAGAAAAGTTGACGCCCAGAATGTCAGCAGAGTGCAAGTTGGCTCCGGTCAAATTCGCATTCGAGACATCGGACCCTGAAAGATCAGATGACATCAGGTTTGAGTTGGAGAGGTTGGCTTTGCGAAGGTTTGATCTCATTATTTCCGCCCGGGAGAGGTCTGCATCTACCAGCCTGGCCTCGGTCAAAATGCTATCGGGCATATTTACCATCTTAAGGATAGCTGAACTCAAATCCACTCCACTAAGGTCCGCCTCGCTCAAATCTGCTTGAATTGATTGCGCATTATTCAGCCTGGTGCCGACCAATTTGGCTCCGGATAGGCAGGTCTCGTCTAAATCTGCTCCGGACAGATCCGCTCCAGATAGATCTGTGTCGTTCATGCTTGCACTATCTAGACGGGCCCCGCATAATTTGGTATCTCTCAATATGGCTCTAAAAATCCTGGCATCTTCCAGGTTTGCATTTGTGAGATTGGCACCGGTGAGATCGGCACCAGAGAGGTCTGCCCCGGTGAGGTCTGCGCCCTGTAAGCTCGCATGGCTCAGATTTGCGCCTCTAAACCAGGCAGATCTAAGGTGGGCATGAGACAGATCGGATTGATCGATCCTGGAATCGGATAGATCGGACTGGTTGAGATGAGCCCGACTGAGATTGATCCCCGACAGATTACTCTTGCTGAGATTGGCTTGATCATGCACATCCTCGATAGGGACAGACGAAGATGCATCTGCCCCTGACAAACAGAGGATTATCACCAGGCAGACACTCATCCCTAAATGAATCTGCTTGTTGTTTTTGCCCATCACTTCATCTGCCATAAACAATTCACCTACGGTAGCTTTCCTCTTAGAGTCTCCAGGCTCGCCAACAGATCGTCGCTCATGATTGCGCCATCCAGCTTCACCTGGCTCAGTCCTTGCAGAGTGATCTTATCGCACTTGATTCCAATTAGGTTGGCCCCACTCATATCAACTCCCGTCATCATCACCGAGTTTAGCTCTGCACCACTCAGATCTGCCCCGGTCAGATTGACATTAGCGATCTTGGCATCATTGACCCTGGCCTCACGCAGGTCTGCCCCGCTGAGGTTGACATCCACCAGGCTGACATCAAAAGCAGAGATACCCTTCATGCTGGCTTTTCGCAAATCGATCTTGAAGAAGCTGTCTGATTCGGCTGTTGCCTGCGTCATATCCACGCCGCTAAGGTTCACATTCTCCATAACCGACTTGCTGATAGATGCCTCCCTGAGAACGGCCCCGCTGAGATTTACATTTCTGAAGGTAACCTGGATAATGTTAGCCTGCCTCAAATTAGCCCTGTACATTTGTGTCCCCGTCAGATAATTGTATCCCAAATTGATACCTCTTAAATCGGCATCATTCAGGTCGGCGTCCGTGAGATCAACATAGGGCAACTTAGTGCGCTGCAGTTTGGCTCCACTAAGGTCGGCTCCGGTGAGGTCTGTATAGGCCAGGTTGGCGTCATTCAGATTCGCACCACTCATATCGGATCTCATCATCGAGGCTCTGGCCAGGTCGGCTTCGCTCAAATCGGCATGACTCAGGTTGGTGCCATAGAACTCTGCCCTGGTGAACTGGCCGCCATGCAGAAAGCTGCCGCTCATATCCGCCCAGTTCATATGCGTTCCAAGCATCGTTGCCCCTATCAAGTATATGCCCTTCATGTCGGCTCCGGATAGATCGGCATCTGCAAGCCTGGCACGGGTCAGATCCGCACCGGACAGATCCGAATCGTTCAATCTGGCCCAAGTGAGATCAGCTCCCTTCAGCTTGGCTCCATTCAAGTGAGCATTTTGTATTGTGGCGTCTGCCAGCTTTGCCCCGGAGAGATCGGCCCCAGATAGGTCGCTGCCGGTAAGACACACCTCACGCAGATCGGCCCTCGTGAGGTTTGCATCAATTAGCGAGGTGCCTATCAATTTTGCCTGTCTCATAGCCGTTTTGGATAAATCGGCACCCTCAAGATCTGCTCCGGCCAGATTTGCATCCACCAGATTCGCGTTCATCAGATTGGAGCCGATCATTTTAGCTTCGGACATCCGAGCACTTTCCAAGTTTGTCCCGGTTAGGTCTGATCCGCTCATATCCGAGCCTATCAGGTTTGCTCCTGAGAGATTGGCACCCTCCAATCTGGCTCCCAGCAGTATAGCATTAGCCAGCTTTGCACCCTCAAAGATCGCACCTCTCGGATCGGCCCCTGTGAGATTACAGCCGGAGAGATCGGCGCCGGATAGGTCCGTGTCCACCAGGTTCGCATAGCTCAGATCCGAGCCGATAAGCCATGCGGACCTGAGAAAGGCGTGGGATATGTCGTTTTGGCGCAGCCTGGCATAGGATAGATCGGATTGGTTCAGATGAGCCTCGCTAAGATTGATACCTGTCAGATCCATCTGCCTGAGGTTGGCATTATCATGAATCTCATCAGCTGGGACGGCGAAGGAGCCGCCCACCCAAAACAGACAGAGGGTTACCAATGTGCATATACCCATTACGAAACGGAACAATTTACCACTCATTTGAGAATCACCTATCAATTTCATTATCTCAACCTATTCTCCACTGAGGATTTACCAGATCTAACAGATCGAATTGTTCAAAGCTGTATTGTGCCGTATAATAATCGCCAGTCGTCATAACGCCATAATAGCTATCCACAGCCAGCCAGGTGTTTGTGCTGTCATCCTCTACCAAAACCCATTCATGACCGGTATTATCAGGATTGAACATGTATGTTATATTATGGTCCAAACCCGTGAAGATTATTCCCATTTGTTTTGATCCCTCATAGCACATACCCAGGGGCATCAAGGGGAAGAGGATCGATCTGCTGATGCTCTTTACAAACTCGGGATTAGATGACATAGCATAGGTCACATTCTTCTTTATGGCCTCATCGAAACCTATTCTGACGGGTCCAGTTGGCTTTTCCGGAGCTGTCATCCACAAATCTGCCAACCTGGGAGAAGCGCCGTTTGGGGTTAGGTAAACCTCTTTACCTCCGGAGAATTTCACCGTCACATAGGACTTGATGGGCTTGGCATTGTAACCATGAGCGGTCAGAAATGTAGCCAGGTCATTGGGAGTGATTCCAAAGTCCTCGTAACTGGAAATGAGCAGCCATAGATCATTCTCCTCATTGGCATCAGAGGACGAAAGAAGCAAAGCAATGGCAAGCACAAACATGCTCAATTTTCGAATCGGAACAGACATAGCCCCCGGTGCCATCATATCCTTGTGTTAATTATAACAGTTGCATCTCTTAGTTCAAATCTTTTTGCATCAGTCCGCAAAACATAAATCCCAATAATATGAAAAAGGTATATGATGAGCAGATCTGATGTTCTGATTTTTGCTTCATTGCTTGCTTGCATTAGCACTGCACAATGCATTTCAACCTCGCTTGACAATTCTGAAACAGTCCTAAACGTAGGAGCCCTTCTTTCTCTTCATGGGGATAGTGATAACCATGGAATATCTGCTCAGATGGCCCTGAAAATAGCAGAGTCGGATATCAATAGATTATTCTCGGACCTGGGGAGACCGTTTAGAGTTTTTGTGGTGGTAGCAGATACAAATACCAACTCTGAATCGACTCAAAATGCCCTGAAAGAGCTGCAAGCGAAGGGATTCAGAATTATAGTGGGGCCGGAAGAGAGCCAATCTCTTGCCGATGTGCGGGATTATGCCAATCGAAATGGAATTGTCCTCATAAGTGGCGCCAGCACCGCACCTGCTCTTGCGATAAAAAATGATACGATCTTTCGGCTGGCTCCGGATGATGCCACTTTGGCCCATCTGCTAGCGGTCATGATGCAAAATGACGGCATAAGAGTACTAGTACCCCTGGCCAGAAGAGATCTGTGGGCGGATGGCATGCTGAGCTCCACCAAGAGTGAGTTTGAGCAGGGTGACGGAATAATGCTGGAGGCCGTGCGTTATGATCCGCAGACCACCAACTTCTCAAGTGATTTGAACCTCTTGCGTTCCGAGGTTAGAAGGGCGGTTAAGGGCAATGGCGCTAACTATGTGGCAGTCTATGTGTCCGCTTTCGACGAAATCGTCACTATCCTATGCCAAGCAGCCGGCGACCCGGTGCTCTCCTCTGTTCGATGGTACGGCAACGATCTTTCGGCGGTGGCCATAAGTCAGAATCGATCGGCGGCAGAGTTCGCAGATGCAACGCATTTTCTCTCTCCGGTATTTGGGGGAATGGGTGGACCCAAATATGAGCAGATCAAGAAAGCGGTCTTCGATGAAACCGGTCGCGAGGCCAGCCCCTTTGCGGCCAATGATTATGATGCTCTATGGCTTATCACCTATGCTTATCTTCTGGCCGGATCAGATGATGGGGAGGCATTCAAACAGGCATTTCCCATAGTTGCCGGAAGATATCGGGGCGAATTTGGCTGGATGAAGCTCAATGATGCCGGAGATTTGGAAGATGTGCCATTTACTATAGCCCATCTGACGAGAGATAATGATACTTTTAAATGGGAGCCCTATGCCATCCTTTAGTTTATATAATATCATAAGGCAGTACGGGAGTTGGTTTGATGAAATGCACGGCCATAACATGGACTATAATTCTTTTTGCACTGCTTTTATTGAGTATTGCAGGAGTAAGCGGCGCCAATGAACTTAACAAATCCGCAACAACTTCCGAGCTCAAGGTGGCGTTGCTCGATTATGGCCCCATAGGAGACCACGGATGGACTTTTGAGGGCCATGCTGGTGCGGCCAAAATGGCACAGAAGCTGCCTTATGTGAATCTTTCGGAGAGGGAAAATGCCGCGGGTCCTAACGCATCCCAAATAATGAGAGAATATGCTGAAAACGGAACCGAGCTTATATTCTGTCATAGCGGAAGCTTTGGGGAAGCTATCAAAGATGTAGCCCCAAAATATCCAAATGTAACATTCATGTGGTGCGGCGGGAGCGTGAAACTGGCTCCTAACGTGGGAACCTATTACGAAAGACTTTATCAAGCCGAGTATCTGGCGGGAATGGTGGCAGGTCGCATGACCAAGACCAATAAAATCGCCGCTGTTGAGCCCATTGCCGATCCGCAGGTGGTGATGGCCATCAACGCTTTTGCCAGAGGAATGGCCGATGTCAACCCCCAGGCCAGGCTGATTGTAAAGTGGGTAGGAAGTTGGTACGATCCCCAGAAAGAGAAACAACTGGCACTTGGACTAATCAATGAAGGGTGCGATGTCATCACTCATGGTTCCGATTCCGACGCAACCGGCGAGGCTGCGGAGAAGACGGGAACGTACTTCTTATCCTGTGGCTCGAACACGGCTCGGTTCTTCCCGCATGTGTTTCTTACAGGCGCTGTCTGGAATTGGGAGCCAATCATGACCGATATAGTGGAAGCAGTGCATAATGGGACCTGGGCGGCTCATCCCGGACAGAACTGGTGGTATGGTATGGCAGAGAGTGCGGTGGAGCTGGCGCCATTCAGCGATCTGGTTCCCGCCGAAATAAGAAGGCTGGTGGAAGAAAAGCAGAAGGCCATTGGTAGAGGTGAGATGGAGATATTCCCGGGCATGAGCGATCAGGATCTGCGGAGAATGCATTACCTGGAGCCCAATGTGGTAGGCGAACTGCCTAAACTCTTAGTATGAATGAATTGTAGTTAGCTTTGCAGGAGTTGGCTTTGTAGCAGTTGGCATCAATAATTCACATCCGGTGAACGCATTAATTATTGGCGTGACTGTGCCCATGATTTTGCATGGGCTCGTGCGCAGACGAGGGGCAATAAATTGCAGAGAACT
>JAQTXY010000089.1 GCA_028688535.1 Methanothrix sp.
TCTGGGAGTGATAAACGACACACGGGCGGCGAAGCCTCTGATCTCGGCTCTGGATGATGAGAACTCCAGCGTTAGGGCCAATGCCGCCGTCTCATTGGGTGCGTACATCAAAGACCCCAATGCCTTTGAGCCGCTGATTAAAGGATTGATAGATAAAGAGAGCTTGGTCCGATCGAGCAGCGCTTTCGCTCTGGGAGAATTAGGAGATGATAAGGCGACATCTGCCCTGACACAGGCCCAGAAGGACGAAGATGAAACCGTCAAAGAAGAAGCTACGGCTGCTTTAGAGAAGCTGGGCAAAAAGTCTGATAAACCACCGGATGCCAGTCCATTCAGATCTGCATCCATCTCTATGTTCTCTGCCCGGAAGATAGACGAGCAAAAAGGAGGCATATCAAGCCCGGACGGCACAAAAATCGCCTATTTGCAGAGAATAGATTCGGAGGAGCGCTATGTGGTTGCCGGGCTGCAGGAAAGGATCAACGGATCGTTCTACCAGAGTGTACGCGACTTTGTCTTCAGTGCTAATGGGGAGCATTATGCTTACAAAGCACTCGTGGGTGACAAAAGAATAGCTGTGGTGGACGGAAAAGCTGGGCAGGAGTATGACGAGATCTACAAAATCGTCTTCAGCCAAGATGGCGGACGCTATGCCTACATGGCAGACAAAGCCGGCCAAGTGATAGTAGTGGTAGACGGAAAGGAAGAGGGGCCCTATGATAGCACAACAGGCGATCCGGTTGTCAGCTGCGCCGGGCAGCATGTTCTCTATACCATCGTCAAGGAAGGACGAAATCATGTGGTAGTGGACGGAGAGGTCCAGGAGCAAATTGGGTACGATCCGGCAGTAAGCCCGGACGGCAGCCGCTGGGCATACTCCCGCAGCGCCAGTTATGTTGGTGACCCCTGCTACATCGTCCTGGACGGTGAGGTCACGGATCTAGGAAATGACAATCGTGTAGCTCAAATGGTCTTCAGTCCAGATGGAAAACGATTTGCTTACGACCTGGTTCCGGGCGGCGGTGCCTACGGCGACCATGTTGTGACAGTGGACGGTATTCAGGGCAAGCAGTACCCATTTCCTGGCGTGGGAAAGATTGTCTTTAGCTCTGACGGCAGCAGAACAGCTTACTGGGCAAAGGCTCAGGGTGAAGGTTTTGTGATGGTGCAGGACGGAGTCGAAAGCAAGGTTTACGATGAGATTGGCGATCCCGTCTTCAGCCCGGATGGCGCTCATCTGGCTTACACCGCTAAAGACCAAGATGGCAAGTTTGCGGTCCTCGATGGAGAAGAGGGCACAAGGTATGTTGATCTATGGGGCCTGACATTTGATGCAAACGGCCGTCTGGCTTATGTGGCCAGAGACAGCCGGGAAGGAAAAGATGTTCGGCTGGTTGTGGTCGACGGAAAGGAGGATCGACCCTACCTATACGACTGGTATGGCCAGGGAATAAGATCCGGACCTATCTTCAGCCCTGGTGGGGAGCACGTAGTCTATGTTGGCAATGATGGGGGGAGGGCAGAATATGTGGCAATCGATGAGATCAGACATCTTAATCCCTGGACGTTCCTCGGCGGTCTCTCCTGGGGAGAAGGCTCGCCAATAATCTTTGACTCTGCCGACAGCTTCCATTATCTAGCGGAAAATGATACAGGGACATATCTGATAACCGTCAATATCCAGGAGGCTCTTGCATCGCCTGATCAATGCTCCTGGGCAGGCATTTGGGATACAAACATCGGTCTCCTGGACCTGCAGGAGAAGGATGGCATTGTGGAAGGCGTCTACACCGTCGATTGGGGCGCTATCAGGGGCAGAGTGGAAGGAGATCGATTGACCGGCAAATGGTTTGACGCCCCAACCAGGTCAGAGCCTAGCGATTCCGGCGACTTTGAGTTTGTCCTCTCAAAGGACTGCCAAAACTTCAGCGGCAATTGGAAATACGGCACATCAGATGGCTGGTCGGGAGAATGGACGGGAAAGAGAGCGACCTGAGATTAAATTACCACGCTCATCATATCCCAGCCCACGATGGTCGGCGCTCCGGACAGATCAATCACCTGTTCGGCCATCTCGTCCTCGCATCCCTGCGCCTGAGGGTAGAGGTGAGTGAGTACCACGCGCTTGATCCCCAGGTTCTTTATCATGCTGCCCAGCTTCTTGGGCGTGGTGTGATTGGTGACATCAAAGGGCTCAGGAAATGAGCACTCATGAATGAGCAGGTCGGCTTCCTTAGCAAGAGCTGCCACGCGTGGGCAGGGCTCTGTGTCCCCGGAGTAGACGATTATCTTTTCCTCAGACTCCAGTCGGTAGGCGAGAGTGGTCACACTGTGGCGCGCCTCCTCGGCAAAGATGTCAAAACCCTTGAGGGTGAAAGAATCCATGGGTTTGAGCTCCTGCACTACCGCACTCATCTTCTCAAGGTTAGGGTAGAGGCTTCGAGCGATCTTAAAATAGACCTCTGTACCCAGCGGCCCGAAAATTTGCAGGCCGGGCATGTCTGCTAGAAAGCGGGCATTGGCCAGAGCCAACAGATCGGAGACGTGGTCAAGATGAAGGTGCGTGAGCAGCACGCTGTCCAGCGCCTCCAGGTCGACCCCCACCTCATCCAGGCGCAGGAGAGTGCCTGCCCCGCAATCCAGGAGCAGAGCCCTATCGTTCTCCACTAATACCGCCGCCTGGGAGCGTCCGGGCTGGGGTACGCCCACGCCAGTTCCTAGCATTGTAACCTTCAGGCTCATGTACTCCTTACACGCACCCAATAGTAAATAATGATATTCGTATCCGGGCAGAAATAACCTAAAGTTTCAACTTCGTGGATTCGTACCTTGGCAGCCTAAGCTATAGCTTGCGTATTCTTCATCCCCAGCAGCGCCATGGCCGCCAGCATCGCCGCTCCTGCACCGAAGAGGAACGTTGCCTCTGCTCCCCACCAGGCCCAGAGGGCTCCGGCCAGGAGGCTGGAAAAGACAGCCGCAACTCCAATCGCTCCGTAATAAAGTCCCAGAGAGCTACCGCGCAGACTGACAGAGCTGAGATCAGATACATAAGCCCTCTCCGAGCCGTCCACAAGTGCATAGACCAATCCGTAGAGGGCAAAGAGAGCTATCAGGCCGGCTAGCGAGGAGACAAGAGCAAAACCCAGGGCAGTGAGAGCAAAGAGGCCATATCCCAGGGCCAGAACCTTTCTCCTTCCCACCCGGTCCGACCAGATGCCAACGGGCATGGCCAGGGCAGCATAAACAAGGTTGAATAGCGCATAAAGCAACAGAGGCGCTGCTACCGCCTCAGCTCCGGAAAAGAGCCCCTGGGCACGCAGGATGAAGAACATGTAGCTGAAGTTGCCTAAGGCGAAAATACTGGCGATAACCAGAAAGCCGCGCAGCTGCGGCGAGAGACCGGACAGATTCAGTCTGACCTCACAATTCGGTGACCGAAAGCTCTCTTTCACACGGTAAAATGGGAGCAGGGCCACTACGGACAGCACTCCTGCCACCATGAAGATGGAGCTGTAGCTCATCCCCCCCTGCCAGAGAAGATAAGCCAGGATCGAGCCGATGACTGCTCCCGCGGAGTCCATGCTTCTATGCAGCCCAAAGCCTCTCCCCCGTCGTCCCTCCTGGGCCGACTCAGAGATCATGGCATCTCTGGGCGCGGAGCGCACACCTTTGCCGCTTCGTTCCAGGGTCTTGAGCCAGAAAACCTGCTGCCAGCTGGAGGCTAAGGGGAGGAGGATCTGGCCCGCAGCGGAGAGGGCATAACCAGCAACTACCAGCGGCTTTCTCCTGCCCAAACGATCGGATCCATATCCTGCCAGGACCTTGAGAAGGCTGGGAAGTCCGTCGCTTATGCCGCCGATGAGGCCCACAGCCATGGAGCCGCCACCTAAAGAGGCGATAAAAAGCGGGAGAATAGGCTGAATGATCTCGCTGCTGATGTCATTGAGCAGGCTTACAAATCCTAATAGTAAAATGTTCTTGCTGGTTTTTGGATCGGACATTTAAGATGCGCTCTCTCCTGGAATATGTCTGCTTTTCTGCTATTATTACTATTGATCCGCTGTTACCTAACCTGATTTCCTGGATATAGCCCCGACCAGTGTCGCCGCCTCATCCGGCGTTAGCTCCTCGGGCCTTTTCTCCAAGAGCGCTCCGTCAAGCTCAGCCAGAGCCTGCCGTCTTGCTCCCAGTGCCGCCAGGCCCTTCTTTACCTTCTTGCGTCTATTATTAAAGAGCCCCTCGGCCAGCCTTATGAAGTTCGCCGGGTCGACCATCGGACGATCCGATCGGGGCAGGAGCCGCACAACTGCCGAGTCGACCTGAGGCACAGGCCGAAAAGCCATCTTAGAGACCTTCTCCATGATTTCAATTCGACAGAAGAAGCCCACTGTCATGGCCAGACGGCCATACTCCTCGCTGCCCGCCCTGGCTGTCAGCCTCTTGGCAAACTCCCACTGATACATCAAAACGGCCGTCTCAAAAGGCCGGGAAAGCAACCGGTAGGTGATCTTTGACGAGATCTGATAGGGAAGGTTGGAGACGATCTTATTGCAATGGGGAAGCTCTACCTTCAGAGCATCTCCATTTATCACCTGAACATTAGAAAATCGACCCGAGAGCCCGGATGCCAGATCGAGATCTATCTCCACCGCATAGACGAAACCGGCGCGCGAGGCCAGAGCCTCTGTCAGGTTTCCCGGACCAGGTCCAATCTCCAGCACACGATCTTCCCGTCCAATGTCGGCATAACTCGCGATACGAATTGTCGCATCGCAATCCATGAGAAAATGCTGCCCCAGCTTCATCTTATGCGGGGCATTGTGGTAAATACGCGGTACTTGATCTTATCATCCATCAGCTCATCCTCGACGCGCTTGCAGATGATCTTCTCGGGATTATGCAGCCCCTTCACCCTTTCCATCAAATCGGCAAAGCTCTTGAAAGCGCCTTTCTTGCGCTCATTGAGCACCGCCCACATCAGCTTCTTGCCTATTCCGGGTAGCAACTCTAAGGCGTGCATCCGAGTAGTGATGGGTCCGGCTTCATTGAAATAGCGAATGAATCGGGCCTCATTATCCATGATTATACTCACAATCTGATACGTGAGCTCAAGCTTGGCGTTATTGGATAGCTCTGAATAGTCGATTCTGCGATTGACATGGTCAATGATATCTCGACTACCGCTGCCGATGTAAACTCTAGTCCCTGCAGTTGGAACTGCACCCTCCTTGGGTGTCATCTCCATGAGAACGAAGTTGGCTTCTCCTACAGCCTGGATAAGAGGTTGCTTTTGGTAGCTCCTGGAGTCCGGAGTACGTCCATAGGGGAGGTAATCGAGAATCCTAGCTACCTCTTCTCTCTTCGGCGGTCTCCCCTCAGGCATTTGCCTTTACCCCCTGAATACGATCTCTAAAATATTGTTGAGCTCTTCTTCGCTTAAAGTGAACCGTTCCTTGGCATAAATCGCCCTGAGCTCGTCCTTAGTGACAGGCCTGATGTCGGCGATTTTTACGGCAATTACCTTGTTCATCTTTTCCAGCTTCATGAGCTCGGCTACCATTGTCAGGCTCTCTTCTGCCGTGCCTTTGCTAAAGAGCTCGGCATGTCTGATAGCCCGGCGCAGTTCGTAACCCAGTTCTTCTTCATCGGCACGCTTTTGCCGGATCTGGTCTAGGATATCCTTGACCTCCGCCATGGTCAGGATATCCTCCTGCAATACGCTTTTGACAATCATCTATTTTTGTGCTGTCAGATGTTCTGGTAATGTGATCAATGTCTTGCTTGCGTTGCCATCAGTGACCTTCAGGACAAAGGCTCTACCTCTCGTTCCTACAACCTCGCCCGTCTTTCCGTGAAACCTGGGGTGAGGCATACCCTTGTGTATGCTGGGATCGATAATTACATGGACCATTGCGCCCGTCTCAAACTCTTGAATCGCCCTGACTACCGAGGACTTGCCCTTAGCCCTGACTGTCCTGCTCAGCTTACCTCTGGACTTCTTCCGCATTCCGTGATGATGTGCCATCTGATTCTCCACCTACATCTATTACATCTAATTCTTCGACGATCGCGTCGACTTTGAGGATTTCAGCGAGGTTCGGGCGGGTTCTGCCTCCGTCCCCGGATATCAACTCTTTGATATACAGACCGCTGTCGCCTCTTATATTTATGCGGGCCAAATTGCCCGTGACCTCCAGTAGATCAGCGCTATGAACTTTCCTCACCCTGACTTTATCAGCTCTTCGGTGAGACACGCGAGTTGGCGTACGTTGATCAATCGGCCCTTCCAATTCTTTCAGGACAGATTTAAGCTTTTCTTCTGAAACATCTGCGCCCAGCCGAACCAGGGCGGAATAGGTCTTCTCAAATGTGGCCTCTTTGATCTTCTCAACCATTGCAGAATGCGCCTTGGCGAGGCCCAAGACCTCCACCTTGCCTGCTGCATGGCGATTTATCTCTGCCTCCAGCGCGGCCAGATCGATGGTCCTGACAAGAGGGCGCACCGCTTCCACTATGAAGGGGCGACCGGTGCCCATCATGCGGGCGTCAATATCCTCGCGACCTGCACCGTGAAAGACGGTATCTTCTGCAGCTGCTGCCGCCATCACAGCGGGGCGGATCAACTCATCCACAGACTCCGGATACATCTTGCCGGTGCCCTGGCAGCGCGGGCAGCCGCGACCGTGACACTCGCGACAGGGCCAGCGTGTCTGGGGAATGCCGCGCACAAGTTTTCGGTAGCGTCCCCGAATGAAGACGGATGCCACCTGCAGCTGTACCTCGCCCGTCTCCAAATTGAGGTGAACCACCACATCCGGATTCTTCAAATCAACTGTCTTTCCAGTCAGGGCGGAAAGCCTCTTTCCAACCTCGCGATTCAGCTCCGACTTGAAGGGCTCGGCGTGGGTGGAGCCGCCGTCCGCCAGGAGCAGTTCCTCGTTCTCGGCCAGGAGGCCGGACATCTTGGTGCCCACCACCAGGGTCTCAATCTCCCGATCAGCAATAGCTGCAGCTGCTTTGTCCGCCCAGGCATCCAGGTTTGCGGGGGCCATCTCGCCCAGGCAGATGGTGCAGCGCGCATCCTCCTCGTTTTTGCGGCCCAGCTTGAGGCGCGCCGATCGGAAGGATGACGCCAGATCTTCTTGCAGGGAAACATTCTCATCAGCAGCGGCCTGCATGGCCAGCACCGTCTTGAGGGAGCGGCCACGCTCGGCGTTGGTAAGGCCGGTGGAGAGCATAGCAAACTGGCGGCCCAGGCAATTATCGCAGATAGGGCCGAGGCTGATGATCTTCCTGGCAGTGTCCAGGATGTTGTCTTTGGGATTCTCGGGATTCTCAAAATTGTCTTCACTCATAATGACTCTTCATATCCTGCATCGAGCTTCTGGTTTATTAGAGCTTGCAATTGATCCATCC
>JAQTXY010000090.1 GCA_028688535.1 Methanothrix sp.
CTATCGTCACTTTTGACGCTCATTCACGGTAAGAAGCCCCATACCTGGTGAATCCCAGGTACTAATGCAGGCCCTAAAAATGCCTGGAAGCGTTGTACTTCTTGATGATGCTCTGACACGTCGCGTAGCCATTGCAAAGGGAATAGCTATTAAGGGCACTCTCGGGTTACTTCTGGATGCAAAACGTGCAGGCTACTTAACGAGCGTGGGACCATCTCTCGACAAGCTCCAGGAGTTGGGCTTCCGCCTCGCCCGCCAGACGCAAGATGATGTATTGAAGCTGGCAGGCGAATTGTAGACTAATTCCATACAATTTGGTTGCAGGAAAAGAGTTTATTGCATAGAGCCAGAGCCATTAGCCATGTACCTGTCCCGTGAGGAAGAAAGCATTTATCAGGGGGAGCGAGGCGAGACCCTGCGCCGCATGATGGAGATTTTGGTGGCTCTGGGCGACATTTACGGCGCAGAGAAGCTCGTGCCGGTGAGATCCGTGCAGATCGCTGGCGTCTCCTACAAGAACATCGGCGAAGCGGGCCTGGAGTGGATATCCGACCTGCAGGGCCAGGTAGTGGTGCCCAGCATCCTCAACCCGGCGGGCATGGACCTGTGCCGCTGGAAGGAGATGGGAGTCGAAGAAGAATTCGCCCTAAAGCAGCAGCAGACCATCGAAGCCTACCGCCGCCTGGGCGTGACCATCGATTGCACCTGCACTCCTTATCAGATCTACCAGGGCCCGACCAGCCTCGCTGGTCGAGGAGATCACCTGGCCTGGAGCGAGTCTTCCGCCGTTTCTTATGCCAACTCGGTCATTGGCGCCCGCACCAACCGCGAGGGCGGGCCATCGGCTCTGGCTGCAGCGCTTGTAGGAAAGACAGCTCTTTACGGCTACCATCTGGACGAGAACCGACTGCCCTCTCATCTGGTGGAGGTCGAGGCGGACTTGCGAGGTTCGGACTACGGGGCTCTGGGATTTCTGGTGGGCAGATCCGTCAAGGACGGCGTGCCCTTTTTCCGGCTGAAGAATCAGCAGCCCTCTGGAGATGAGCTCAAGGCCTTGGGCGCAGCCATGGCTGCCAGCGGCTCAGTCGCCCTCTACTACGTTGAGAATGCAACCCCCGAGCCGCCCGCCGCCTGGCAGCCGAAGGAGACGATTCGTCTCGGCAGAAAGGAGATTGATGAGGTCTATGCAAAGTATCCAGTAGCCGGAGCTGATGCTGTGGCTTTGGGCTGCCCCCACTGCTCAGGCCAGGAGCTGGAGAAGATTGCCGGGCTGCTGCAGGGCAAAAAGGTGCAAAAAGAGCTGTGGATCTGCACTGCCCGCAAGATCGCAGAGGCGCACCCTCACCTGGTGGCAACCATCGAGGAGAGCGGGGCGCGCGTCTTTTGCGACACCTGCATGGTCGTCTCTCCCGCCACGGAACGCTTTTCCAGGATGATGACCAGTTCCGGCAAGGCGCTGGCTTACCTGCCCGGTTTGGCCGGCGTTCAAGCCGGTCTGGGAAGCCTGGAGGAGTGCATCGATGTAGCTTTAGGGAGGCGGCAGTGATGGAAATAAAATGCCACCGGATTGCCAGCGGCTCAGCTCGCGGCCAGTCTCTGGTGACTAGGGATGCCATCTCATTTTTGGGAAATGTCGATGCCAATACCGGTATGGTGGTCGATCCAGCTCACGAGCTTTTCGGCCAGTGCATAGCCGGAAAGGTGCTCATCTTTCCGGGAGGCAAGGGCTCAACGGTGGGTTCCTACGTCATCTATCAACTAAAAAAAAGAGGTCTTGCGCCCATAGCCATGATCAACATCCGCTCCGAGCCAATTGTGGCAGTGGGAGCCATCATCAGCGGCATTCCTCTGGTGGACAGAGTGGAAGAGGAGATTTTACAGGTGAAGAACGGCACTTTAGTAGAGGTCGACGCCGACTTGGGGCTGGTCAGGATATCCGAGTGGATTGATTAGCGAGAGTATGATATCAATGCATTCCTTTTTTTGTCTCCTGGCCAGAATAAGTGCGAAAATATCCTTACGAGATGGTCGAGCATAACGCTCTGCCAGATCCCGCACCATGGGAACCTGCTGTCCGGATAGCTCCAAGACCCGCAGTCCAAGGTGCACGAGGTCTTTTCCATCAGGCATATGCAATTCTTCGATAACAACGTCCGACGCTATCAGCTCTAGTGGAAGCGAAGCGCCTTTTCCAAGAGGCTGCCTATGTAAAGATAGATCCAGATATTGTTGTCAGTCACACATCACAGCTAGAAGGCCCCCTGCTCCGATCCTTGCCCCATCCCTAAATCTTAAATAGCAAATTCACCTCTAGTGTCCCATTCACAATCGTGAACTTTGTCGGCACCCTTTAGATACATGCATACAGAGGATTCGATCTCTCCAGCGGGCGCTCACCTATGAGCATATCCGCGGGAGGGGGGCGCATGGGCTCACTCACCCGGCCCACCATAAGCATTTTGCACCAGAACCTCCCAGTAAGCCGCTGCAGGAATAAAGGAGACAAAATGTTGATAGTCTTGCCGGATGGCAGCAGAAGTGAGATCGCTGGAAACGAAGAGAGCATCGAGAATATCCTCAAAAAGCTCGGCCTAAATCCCGAAGAGGTCATTGTTGCCAAGAACGGCAAGATAGTTCCGGAGGAGGAGACTGCTGGCGGCTCTGATGAGCTGAAGATTGTGCGCTTTGTGCATGGCGGCTAGAAATGATGAAGCTGAAGCCCAAGATAAAATCCGAATCGATTATTACCACTATAAGAATTAGGAGAGGGAAGTCATGCTAGGTGACGCGGAGAAGAAGAGATACTCCCGCCAGATCCGCCTCTTCGGAGAAGAGGACCAGGAGAGACTTAAGAGGGCCAGCGTCTTCATAGCTGGAGCGGGCGGTCTGGGCTCAGTCATCTCCCTTTACATGGCGGCTGCTGGCTTTGGCAAAATTCGTATCTGTGACTGTGACTCTGTGGAGCTCTCCAACCTCAACCGGCAGATACTGCATGCCAACGCCGATGTGGGCAGGGCCAAGGCAAAGTCGGCCTATGAGACCTTAACAGCCATCAATCCGGAGATCGAGGTAGAGGCACGCATAGAGATCATCACCCAAGAGAATATCGATCAGCTCCTGCAAGGATGCGACCTGATCATGGACGGCATGGACAACTTCCCGGTTCGATACCTCCTCAACCGGGCAGCTTTAGAGAGAAAGATTCCCCTCTTTCATGGGGCCATCAACGGCTACCAGGGACAGGCCACCACCATCATTCCTGGAAAAACGGCCTGCCTCGCATGCATATTCCCTCGCGCCCCGCCAGCATCTGTCTTTCCCGCCCTGGGCTCCACCTGCGGTGTGATCGGCTCCATTCAGGTAACAGAAGCAGTGAAGTATGTCACCGGCGCAGGCCAGCTTCTGGAAAACCGCCTCTTGCTCTGGGATGGGCTAAGCAGTTGCCTGGACGAGATGGCCTATGGACGCAATGTTGCCTGCCAGGAGTGCTCGAATAGTGGGCACTGATTGCAGGATTGATAGTGAGTATTAATAGGAATAATTGCATTAAATCATAATCTAGATCATATCCAAGAGATGGAAAATATGAGTGAAGGCAAAAAGGCGCTGTTGGTGATGGGCTGTCCGGAAGTTCCGGTGCAGATGAGCATGGTGATTTATCTCACCCATAAACTGAAACGATCCGGTTGGGATGTAACCGTAGCCGGCACGAATGCTGCCGTCAAGCTGCTCAAGGTGGCAGACCCGGAGAGCTACTATGTGCAAAAGACGGTCGATCTGGACGAGCTTATCGGCGACATCGTGGAAAAGAAGGTCGATTTTGATGTATGTTTCGCCTTCATGCACAGCGATGCGGGGATGACCTACGGGGCGACATTTTCTGCCATCTCCAAGGCCAGGCTTTTTGCAGTGGTATTCGGCAAGAATGCCGAAGCTCTGGGGGAGAGCATCGACTATCCTGCTGAGAAGATCGTGGCAAAGGCTACCCATAATCCCAATCCCCTTAAAAATAAGATCGATAAGGTGGCATTATGAGCTGTATCGAGCAGATGAAGTACAAGCTGTACCTGGAACGCACCACCTTCAAGGATGCCCGCGAGTATATCGAGAAGAACTCTGATGAGGTTTATTACGTCGATCCCGGCTACAAGATATTCAAGGATTACTACATCATCGGCATGCCGCCCGTGGCCATGGGCGTACGGGGAACGGAGATGCTCTTCACCTACGTTAAGCCCTGTCACGGCACATTCGTCATGGGAATCGATTCAGAGGAGGAGATTGCCCGTCTGCGGGAAAACGAAAAAGAGAAGATCACGAAATCCATGAAGTCCGGCGGCCTGAAGGGCAAGGCCGATTCTGGGGCGGTTCCTGTTAGCTTTGCAGATATATATAAAAATAAAAGTGGTTGAAGCATGCGAATTATGGTTCTGGCTTTTGCAAGCTTCCGGGAAATTCTCGGAAAAGAGCGGGAGATCTGCCTGGTAGAGGGTGCAACGGTAAGAGATCTGCTGGAAGAGCTCGCCGCTGCCAGGCCCGCCTTCAATGAGGCCGCCTTTGACGATACCGGCGCTCTTCGCGATTATGTTCTGCTTATGGTTAACCGAAAGAGGATCGATCCCATTCTCGATCTATCCAGACCGCTTCAAGATGGGGATGAGCTGGCCATCTTCCCACCTCTGGCCGGAGGCTAGAGCCCCATGATTGAGATCACAGAAGAGGAGCTCTCTATGGAAGAATTGATCAAAAGGGCGAGGAGCAAGGATGCGGGAGCTATGGTTACATTCCTGGGCAGCGTCAGGGATGACGGTATAGAGAGGTTGGAGGTGGAGGCCTTCCGTGAGGCTGCACTTGCGGAGCTGGAATCAATCCAAAGGGAGGCTACGAGCCGTTTTGCTCTCAAGGCGGTAGAGATCGTGCACCGGACTGGGACGCTGGCGGTTGGGGAGAGCATAGTGGCCATCGTCTGCTCCGCTGGTCACAGGGAAGAGGCTTTTTCCGGTTGCAGATATATAATTGAAGAGCTGAAAAAGAGAGCCCCCCTCTGGAAGAAAGAGTTGGGAGAGAGGGGTGAACATTGGGTGGGACAGGATGAGCCAGCCGGAAAATGATTTTGTGGTGGTCTTTTGCACCGCGCCTCCAGGTGAAGCGCAGGCCCTGGCAAAAACACTGGTGGAAGAGCAGCTGGCAGCCTGCGTGAATATATCGCCGGTTCGGTCCTGCTACATCTGGGAAGGCAAGCTCAACCTGGATGAAGAAGCACTCTTGATCATCAAAACAAAGAAAAGCCGGTTCGAGTCGCTCAAAAAAAGGATCCTTATGCTGCACAGCTACGCGATTCCCGAGATCATTGCCTTGCCGATCGTCGCGGGTCATCAGCCTTACCTGGACTGGATGTCTCTATCTGATTAATGCGTGTTCGTTATTCTTTCCGGATTTTTTTCGATGATCGGCTCTGTTTCAATCGTTTTAGTTTCATGTGTGCAGCGAAAGTGTCTATTAATATTAGGAATGCCTTTTATGATCTGGAGTGTTAAAATGAGACTAAGAGTAATCAGCGCCAGAACTGAGATCCCCAATTTAAACCCCAATGAAAAGTCAGTTCATCTTGCTTTCCGGGCCAGCAATGTAGATTTCCTAAACCTTATGCAGAGATGCCCCAGGCTGAGAATGATTCAGGTTCCGCCGTCCTACCGCAAGACCATGTCCAATGCCATCCAGGTATTTCTGGACATGCAGGGTATTGAAATGCTGGAAGGAGACGTATGGGGCCATAGAAAGGATCTGGACGAGTACTTCACCGTGGAGGATTCCACCCTGGAGGAGATTCGTGCCCTGGCAGCCGGCGGTGCGTCAGCCGACGAGGTGGCCGATCAGATTCAGAGGAAGTCCAGGATCGGCTCAGAGCTTATCAAGTACATCGCCAAGAGCAAGATTTCAGCCTGAGCCAATGCAGACAAGCTCAGCCAAACCTCCATCTATTTTATTATGAGGTTTCGAGCATCTGCAGATTTGCTCCTCTGCAAAGGGCACTGCGGATAAGGCGCCGGCCTGCCTGGGACCTGATATTTCATCTTGACTTTTGCCTCAATTTTTATTTAATGAGGTAGGACTCATCCCCGCTCATAATCCCATATTTGGAAACCAACTGGTCTGTTTTCTAGAACTGAATAACTAACCACCCTGAGAAAGTGGACTAGAAGACTTTCATGTTTACGTATATCTCTAATCGAGATTTCAGCTCAACTTTCCGATTCCTGATTAGATGTACCTCAATATCAGCGGCAACATCAGCACCCCCATGGCATGCGTGCGGTGAATCCCAGCCACCGGCGCAATGAGGCCCACCACCGTGGAGAGAAAGAATATGAACAGACCGAAGAGCCCGGTAAAGGCGTAGGTCATGGCCACCAGGAAGAGCAGCACCCCCAGGCAGAGCAGCCGATAGTTTAGCCGACAGATGGCCCGCCCGGCCAGGCGCGCGGCAGCTATGCAGGCTAAATAGGACGCCGCCGCCACCATTACCACTATTATCATCATCTGAATTAGCGTGCTCTGGTCGAGAGCCATCAGCTCCTGGATGGCAGCGGCAGCTCCACTGCGCGGCTTGTCGATAACGTAAAGCGCCACCAGCGAGAAGAGGGCGTTGGCGCTGTTCACCCCGGCAATGGATACCAGGAACTCCTCCGGGCCGGGGATCGCGCCCAGGCGCGCAGTGATCGCTGCCACGGAAGGCGAGACGCCGGGAATCCAGGCCACCACAGATCCACCCAGGCCGCCGGAGAAGAGTGCTCTGGCAAGAGCACCGGATGAGAGCTTGAGCTCGCTTTCATTCTGCTCAGGAATCTTCGTCTCTGCGGAAAAGCTGAGCAGCAGGGAAGAGGCGCCGAAGATGCCAGAGAGGAGGGGTAGGAGCACCTGCGGCTCCAGGCCCAGCGGCGAGCTTGCCAGCTCTTCATGATCGAAGGCGAATGTACCGAGAAGGCCGCTGGTAAGAAAGAGCAGCGCTGCGATGGCTTTGTACCTGTAATGCACCCAGGAGCCCTGTCCCTCGATCCAGGGGCCTCTCTCCGATTTGATCATCATAAGAGCGATGGTCAGGAGCAGAATGCCCACATATTTTGTGAGATAATCGTAGTAGCTGGAGACCATCCAGGAGAGCGGGATTATGAGTAGAATTGCAAAGAGGACAGATCCGGCACTGCCCAATGCCGAGAGGCGCACCGCCTCTATCCCCCGACCCTCCAGCATGAGCCTCTGGCCGGGCAGAACAGTCAGGGCCGTCTCGGAATCGGGCGCGCCTAAAAATACCGCAGGAATAGCATCAAAGAACGTCTGCGAAATGCTGGCCGAAAGGATGATGCAGGCGATTTGAAACGGTGAGAGGCCGAGGGCGAGGAGCTGCGGT
>JAQTXY010000091.1 GCA_028688535.1 Methanothrix sp.
AGATAAAAGAGAACCGCGAAGCTGTCTCCAGGCTGTATTCCGGAGCAAGAGAGCTTCAAGGAAGAGCAGCGTCTTTCCATAACGAGATCCACAGGTATCAAGAGCAGGATCTCAAGAACTATGTCCGCGATTTCTACTATGGGTAAATCCTTAGTAGAACTTTTTATTATTATCATAATTCCATGAAGGTGCTAAGCGATGCCGTATATTGAGTCACATCCCAGGAGGGTGAGAGGAGAAGCAGTTCACATGACCGCTTCTGAGAAAAAGGCTAGCGAGATGGCTCACAAATCCAAGGCAGGATCAAATGATCCCAGCATTCAAGTGAGAATCAGGTCTCCCGCCAATATGGACTGCAGCTACGAACTGATATCTGAAGAAGCCAGGCATAAAGCCATTGAAGAGGCTTTCCTCATGCCTGAGGCTAATCATTTCATCAGCACCCCGGAGGTAATGGAGATGGAAAGCCGCCTCTCTCTCTGGCTTCAAGCAGGATATCCTGTACATCTGATTGGGCCAACAGGCTGCGGCAAGACCAGCATGGCTGTACATGTGGCTAAAGGTCTTGGGCGGCCAGTAGTATGGATAAACGGAGATGAAGCCATAACTACATCCGATTTGATCGGCGGCTACTCTCAGATGGAGAGCGAGAGTGTGCGAGACAACTATGTCCACAATGTCTTCAAGACAAGAGATACCATGAAGATCGAGTGGGTTGACAATCCCCTCTCACTGGCCTGTAAATATGGATACACCCTCATCTATAACGAGTTCTCCAGAACCAAGCCGGCATCGAATAACGTTCTTCTGTCTGTCTTCGAGGAAGGCATCCTTGAACTTCCAACTAAATTTGGAGAAGAAAGATACATAAAAGTTCATCCGGATTTCAGGGCCATCCTCACCAGCAACTCCATTGAATATGCAGGAATTCATAGGCCGCAAGATGCGCTGCTAGATCGTATGGTGGGCATATATGCCGACTATTACGGCCACGAAACAGAAGTGCGAATTGTGATGGAACATACAGGAATCTCCCAGGAAAAAGCCGAAAAGATTGTACAGACGATAAGGTCGATAAGAGAAAAGCTTCCTGATTCCCAGAAGCCCGGAACGAGAGCTTGCATCATGATTGCCAAAGGACTGCAGACCCTCAAAGACAGAGAAGATTTGACCATAGATTTCCAGCAAATGTGCATCGATGTCATTGCCAATAAGACCTGCTCTCCCAAGGATATGGAAGAGAAAAAGAAACTGGTTAGAGAGTCGGCTGCATAAGTCTGGCCAAAGGAATCGAATATGCCACCAATAACTGCGGTAGTCGAAGAGGCAGAGGTTTTTAAGATAAGCCAGCTCTTCCACAAGAAGCCTCCTGGCCTCGCATTTAATGAGACCGACGCTCTGGTTATAAAAGCCAGGATGCAGGACGGAAGGCAGATAGGAGCAACTTTTTATTTCACTCTCAAACCGGATGGAACATTTGAGGAAGAAGCCTTAGGCAGAGATGCCGTCAAAGCCAGGAGACATAAGCTTGCCTCATTTCTTCGCTACTATGGATTGGCTGACGAAGTAGATAAATATAAATTGAAAGAGAGAATCCATGAATTAAAGGGAAGGGGCGTGGAAGTAATCCCCATCCATGGAGAGCTATCTATCTACACTCCTCAGGTGACCATGCATGAGCGGTAAGCCAAAAATTAAGGATATTCTTGGGATAGCAAACCAAGCTGCACAAACCATGTTGAATAAGAAGCTGGACAGCGTCATCAGCCTTAACAAGGATGCAGAAGGCTGGGTAGCTGAGATCGAGGTTCTGGAAAGAAAATCCGTGCCCGACACACAGGATATTATGGGGAGGTACGAGATGAAATTCGATCTTGATGGGGAGCTTCTTGGCTACAAGAGGATAATGCTGCGCAGAAGATCGGACATGGAGATGGTCGAGGAAGAGGTGTAGCTTCTTGGTAAGGAGGATTCGCAAAGCTGAGAAGGATGTGACCGAAACCCTCGGAATGTACGTCTATTGTGTCATTCCTTCACCCATTAAAGAGAGGAAGAGCTTTGGGAATATCGGCTTTGATGCCAGTGAAGTCTATACGATGGACTATCGGGACTTAAGCCCTGTCGTGAGCGATGTGACCTACAGGGATTACGCTGCTATTGAGCAGGAAGTGGAGATCCACAGGAATGTAGTTGAACAGGTAATGCAGGAATTCAGCGTAATTCCTGTGGCCTATGGCATGGCATTCAAGAGTAAAAAGCTGCTACAAATTGCCATGAGCGCTGGCTATCAGGCCATGCAAAAGGCGTTGCCGATTGTAGACGGCAAGGTGGAATTGGGCATCAAGGTATTTCTCCCTAAAGACCTCGAGCCTATGGGCAGCGCCCAAAAAGAGGAATGCAGCGCCGATTTTTTACAAAACCTCTTAGCAGTTTCCTCTGATTGCAAAAAACTCAAGCTCTTCTCTGAACGCTTGATTTTAAACAGCACCTTTTTGGTGGATAAGTCCACTATGGATGAATTCTCTTCGCAAGTAGGTAAGCTTCAAGAAAAATATTATGAGATGAAGGTGCAGTACTCCGGTCCATGGCCTGCTTATAATTTTGTAGACATTCATATACTGGGAGGCAAGAGAAGGGGGTTTCGATAGATTGTTCATAATTGATGATATTTTGCTGCGCTCCATTGGAATTTCCCTGCCTGGGCTAGATATGATTTGGACGCTGGAGCAGATCCAGAAGTTTGCTTTAAAAGGATATTACAATCCGGAAAAGATTAGAGACCAGATAAAAGAGACCCGTCTGCTCTATGAATTTGGAGAGCTTGATCGTCAGGAATACGAACGGATGAACTCACAGCTACTGCATAAGCTGGATGTAGCTCAGAAAGTCTTGGAAATGGATCTCGGATCAAGGATGGATATACTGGGATAAGATATGAATAATGAATCGGAAAATGCCAAAAATCCTCCGGCAAAAAATGCTGGAAAATTTTGGCAGATACTCCAGGAAATGGATGAAAAACATGAACGTGAGCGGCCTTTTTCAGGGTCATTGGAGTATTCCGGATTCATTCGAGCAATTTACCATGGCAGAGTGCAGATAGGATTTGTGGATGAAAAGGAATAATCTTAAGGAGATTTGAGAGAATGGCCCTTCTAAGTCAAAAGGTTCTGGACAACAGGAGACGTCAGCACGCCCTGGTAACTGCTCATAGGAGAAGAATAAGAGACGAGGTCCTCCCGGCACTTATGCAGACGAAAAGAAACTGGTATGTGAGTTCCAGGAGTAATAATCGTAAGATCAAAGAGAGATGGCATGCTCAAAGGACAACGGTCAGAACGATCCAGCGCACACAAAGGCTCATTCATAAGGCCAAGATACTGGCTCATAAGAAGCGAATCCGCAGCGAGATGGCCAACCGAGGGTAAGTGGGGATATATATGAATTCATTGGCGCCGACAAAAAGCCAGAATCTTGCCGATATTGTGGAAAGAATCCTTGACAAGGGCCTGGTTATCAATGCAGATATAGCCGTATCTCTAGCAGGTACAGAGCTTTTGGGCATCAAGATTCGGGCAGTTTTGGCATCTTTTGAGACTGCTGCCAAGTACGGACTGGAGATGCCCGCCGGAACTAATCTGAAAGCACCAGGTTGGAAAGATGCAGTGAAACCCAAGGCCTGTTGCCCAGAATGCGGTAACAAAAGAGATGAAGATCAGCTGATCCGGGAGGGCTGTCATATCTGCGGATGGTCCAGCCCAGCACCTCTGCCCATCATCCGGCCCAGCGTTGGAAATTACGATTGATCTTAGAGGGATACTTATGGTCGAGGACTCAAAAGATAAGGATGCAAGTAAGAGTAAAGAGGATGCCGATAAGATAGCGCGCCTGGAAAAGAGAATCGAAGAACTGGAAAAGGGGTCCCATAAGCAAAGCGGCGATATTCAAATGGGGGGTATAGTGCATAACGTGGTGAGCCAGTTCATCCCCGGTCTGGGGGGCATAATCAAGTCCCTGGAAGAGTCCTCACCCGAATTCCGGCAGAGGATTGCCGACACGGACGCCGAAATAAAACACAGAATCGATGTTGGCTGGTCCAGCAAGCCTGTCGTCGACTATCATGTCTCTACCAGGCCGCTAGGCCACGGACCTGGCCATGGAGTGAAGAGGGCGGCTCCCCGAACGGAGAGTGTCAGGATGCCCGAGACCGCACCTAAAAGGCAGCCGATAGTGGATGTGATGGAAGGAAAAGACGGTATAACTATCATTGCCGAACTGCCCGGGGTTAGTGAGGAGGAGCTATCGATGAATTTGGAGGGAGATTCTCTGGAGATAACGGCCGGCCAATTCAGCAAGAAGATAGCCATGCCCAGGCAGGTAAAATCCATCATTGAGAAGAGCTTCAAGAACGGTATACTTCATCTTCGGCTAGACTAGGACTACAGAAATGTCAGTCAACCTGGATGAAGGAAACCTGAAGGATGGGCTCTTGGGCCTGGTGGTGGCCCTGGTGGAGATCATCCAGGAGCTTTTGGAGCGACAGGCTTTGAGGAGAATGGAGAGTGGAAGTCTCAGCGACTGCGAAATTGAGCGCCTGGGCGAGGCTCTCTCTGAATTAACCGAGGCTCTCGCTAAGATAAAGTCGGACAACAACATCGAGGATGCTGTGCAATTGGTTCGAACTGATCTCGACCTGGCCGCGGAAGACCTGATTGATAAATTCCTCAATCCTGCAAGCTGGAATGAAGAAAGCCAAAAAGAGGAGTCCTGAGATAATGCAAAGCGAGGCCAGGTACCTTTACTCAGTTGCCAGGACCGGACAGGAAGCCCGGTTGGGCAGCATAGGCATCCAGGAGAATGACGTTTACATAGTACCCTACAAGGACATTGCAGCAATAGTACATGCCTGCGAGGCAAAACCATATCATACCGAGGACAAAAAGCTGGCTGAGGATTGGGTTTTGGAGCATAGCTATGTAATAGACCAGGCAACGAAGATGTTTGGAACCGTGCTTCCTTTCTCTTTTGATGTCATCATCAAGGGTGATGATGATGCGATTGTAGACTGGCTCTGCCGGGACTACGAAAAACTTGCAGGCGAGCTGCAGCGCATGCAAGGAACAGCAGAGTACTCAATCCAGATCTATTGCGATCATGCTTGTTTGGAAACTCTGGTATTAACCCATAATCAGGAGCTAGTTGATCTTAAAAGCCGCATTGAAAAGGAGCCGAAAGGAAAGGCCTATCTCCTTAAGCGCAATTTGGACCTGAAGCTGAAAGACCTAACTTTCTTAGAGGCAGGCAAGCTGGCTGATCAATTTTTCTCAGAAATCAAGCCTATAGCAGAAGAGTTGAAGGCCGCCGGAAAGAGTTCCTGGACTGCGGACAAATACAGGGACAAAAAGCTTCTTGCCGCCTTTTGCTGCAGGGTCTCGGATGGGGCCGTGAAAAAGTTGGGCGAGGTCCTGGAAGAGATCAATAACATAGAGGGGTTCTATGTAAGGTTCACCGGCCCCTGGGCTCCCTTTAGCTTTGTATGTCTTTCGGGGGCAGGATGAACCCGGAAAGAGAGAGCTGTCTGGTCGAGGTTTTGGATCGGCTTCTCAACAAGGGGGCAGTTCTCAACGCTGATATCATCATCTCAGTAGCAGGCATTCCCCTGATCGGCGTGACCCTGAAGGCCATGATTGCCGGCATGGAGACAATGCTCGAGTACGGCATAATGGAAGATTGGGACAAGAGCAGCCGGGAATTATATGCCAGCCAGGAGACCCATCTCCCGCTCTTGCCGGGCGAGCAGATTCTCTACAAGACCTTTGGATATCTGCGAGAGGATGAGGGTCTGATAAAATGCTGGGTTCCCGGCGTATGGAATATCACCAGCCAAAGAGTCATTCTCTGGGTCAAGACACCAGGCAAGATCCTCTTTGAGACGCCGCTGGAAAACTTGCGCGTAATGAGAGTGCCTGCCTCTCATGAAGTAAGAAAGGAACTGGAACTGATTTATCCGCAGGGTAGCAGCCGTATATCCCTAACAGAGCGAAATGAGTTCGAGCAGGCCCTGGCAGAGGCAGCTAGATCAACAGCAGCTAGAAACGAATCAGAACTCGTGGTCACTGGCTAAAAAATATCTAGACAATCATCCTTTGCCATCGAATAAACCGGTCCCAGTTCCAGGGCTCATCCAGACTTTCACTTCAACGTGCCGGATGCCATGCAAACCTTCAACACGATGTATCTATGCCCACCTCGGGATCGAACACATCCCGCAAAGCTCCTAGGACCTCCTTTTCTCGCACTAATCGGATTGCCAGGCTCTCTGTGCCAATGATATTGATGTGCGTGTGCCGGTGATGGGTCGAACATCCTGGTCTAAAAAAATTTTGTAGGATTTTTCGTTTTTTTGGCTAGAGCAATTCAAGTGCTTCTTTTCCAGTCTGGCCAACCTTCAATCCCAGCTTCTCAGCAGCGGGATTTGCTTCTTTGACTATGCCCTGTAAGAGTTCCTCAATGGTGGCAATACTGCTGCCCTGGGAGGGCCTGACCCTGGCAGCCGGGTAGCCGAAGTTGTTTAAGGCAGCGACATCAAAAGCTCCGCAGCCCACCATTCCCACATCGGTGACGACGTTAACCAGGTTTACAGGCCCAAGAGCGATCACATATCCATCTGCTTGCTTTCCGGTTAGCTGCACTTTAACGTGTTCCATACCAGTTCTCCTATTCTCGAACCAATATATGGATACCATGATTGATAAAATTATGCAGTCATCACCTCTGAGGATGCGGCGTTAAGGCCGTAGAGGCTCTGACGTGCATCTGGGAAGTAGAATTTCTTTAAAAGAAGGTTTTCTTCCTTAAGCCTGGTTAAAGCGTATCAGGCGGTTCTGGCAGGGAGGTAGGTCTTGTGGATATTTATAGCTTTTTATTATCTAGTGAAACTATGGATATTGAGGCTGAGGTCATGAAGATAAAGCAAATGCTCATTGACATCTCCAGAAGGATTGATGACATGCTTGACGAGAGCATGACCGAAGAACTCATGAAACTATCTGAGAAATCTATCATGGAACTGTATGAGGATGAACCGGACCTCTATAGATTTGACTGCTGCAAAGCTGCGGCCTGCGCTGGTCATCTGGATGTTTTTATCGGCTCCGAAGATCCAGAATTCTATAAAACTGACCAAAAGTCATCGTGGAGGGCCGGGCTCCGGGGGTCGGGCAATGGCCCAGCACCGACGGCTCGCCTGCTTCTTGCAGCGGGTTATGCAGTCTGACTTTTATACCATCAAAAAGCTCATCCCTTGATCGATTTTACTCTCCCGAATATCTGCTTCATGGTATCCGCATTGCTCTGTGTAAAGCTGAAGGGCGATTTCGTGAACGGCTGGAAATAGATG
>JAQTXY010000092.1 GCA_028688535.1 Methanothrix sp.
TTAAGGATTAACCAGTTGATTAGAAAATATGTAATCATAATTTAGTTGAGAAAGATTTATATCTTCAGAATAAGACATGAATTAGGTGTTAAAAAGACATTTGAATATCCATTATAATTTGAAACAATAAAAAAGCATATATTATGGATACAAATGTCTCTAAAACTTCAAATATTGTAAGGCGATTTAAAATGGATGATGAAAAATCGGAAAAAACGGTTCAGACCGCAAAACAAGGTCTGTATTATCCACCCCGAGATCTTGTCGAGAACTCCAATGTCATGGCCTGGATGAAGAAAAAAGGCCTCAAGTCGGAGGGCGAGCTACGGACATGGTGCTCTGCTAATTACGTCTCGTTCTGGGATGAGATGGCCCAAACCTATGCAGACTGGTTCGAGCCCTACAATCAGACACTTATGTGGAAAGCCCCCTTTGCCAAGTGGTTTATGGGCGGCAAGATCAATGTAGCCTATAATGCCGTGGACAGGCATGCCAAATCCTGGCGGCGCAATAAGCTGGCTTACATCTTTGTAGGAGAGCCTGTAGGCGATGTTCGCAAGATCACCTATTATGAGCTGTCCCAACAGGTCAACAAATTTGCCAACGCGCTCAAGGCCCAGGGAATTAAAAAGGGCGACCGCGTGGGAATTTATCCGCCCATGGTCCCTGAGCTGCCTGTGGCTATGCTCGCCTGTGCAAAGTTGGGTGCCATTCACGTAGTAGTATTCTCTGGCTTTTCCGCGGTAGCGGTTAGTGATCGGCTGGAGGACTGCCAGCCCAAGATTCTGGTCACCTGTGACGGCTCCTACCGCCGGGGCAAGCCTATTGCCACCAAGCCCCAGGCTGATGAGGCCATAGCAGGCCTGCAGTGCATCGAGAAGGTAGTAGTTGTGAAGAGAAACGGCCAGGAAACGCCCATGACAGAAGGGCGCGATGTCTGGTGGGACGAGTTTGTGGCTGGCCAGTCCGGCTCCTGCGAGACCTTGCCCATGGACAGTGCCGATCCGCTCTTCATCCTTTACACCGCCGGAGCCGGCGGAAAACCGCGCGGAATAGTGCACACCCACGCCGGTATGAGCATCGGGCCTGCGTTTACCACCTCCTGGGTCTTCGATATCAAGGATACCGATGTCTACTGGTCAACTGCTGATATCGGATGGATCACAGGCCACAGCTACATCGCTTACGGACCACTCTGCCTGGGTGCGACGAGCATCATGTACGAAGGATCGCCTGACTATCCCGACTTCGGCAGATGGTTCAAGATCATCGAGGATTACGGAGTATCTGTGATTTATACAGCCCCTACTGCTATCAGGATGTTCATGAACGAGGGCCCCTCCTGGCCCCAGAAGTACGACCTTTCCATGGTTCGGCTCATGGGCTCGGTAGGCGAGGCTATGAACCCAGATGCATTTGTCTGGTGGAGGCAGCACGTCGGCGGCGGGTTTGCGCCCATTATGGACACCTGGTTCCAGAGCGAGACAGGCTCTCAGGTCATCGCTCCCCTGCCCATAACTCCGCTCAAGCCGGGCTCGCCCAGCTTTGCTCTGCCCGGCTACAATGTCGAGGTAGTGGATGATAATGGAAAAGCCGTATCTGCAGGCAGTACCGGCAACATACTTCTTACAGAGCCCTGGCCTTCCATGCTCCGCGAGGTCTACCAGGACCCGTCCGCTTACAACGAGACCTACTGGGCTGCTTTTCCAGGCAAGTATTTCTCCGGAGACAAGGCTCGTGTGGATGAGGACGGATACGTCTGGGCTCTGGGAAGAGGAGACGATGTCCTCAAGGTGGCAGGCCACAGGATATCCAATGCCGAGGTTGAAGCATCGGCAGAGAAGCACCCATCCGTCGCCGCTGCCGCAGTCGTGGGCAAGCCGGATAAGGTGAAAGGCGAGAGCATTGTGGTCTATGCCGTCTTGAAGCCTGAGGCCAAGCCGGATGCCGCTTTAGAGAAAGATATCAAGAACTTCGTGCGAAAGACCCTGGGTCCCATCGCCATTCCCTCGGATGTCATATTCGTATCCGAGATCCCCAGAAACAAGGCAGGAAAGCCTGTCCGGCCGCTGATCAAGGCCAAAGCCCTGGGTGAAGCTCTGGGAGACACATCGGCAGTTGTCAATCCACAGGCGCTGGAAGCAATTCCGCTCTTGATCAAGAAATAGAGTGGAATTCCTTTATTCTTTTTTTAGTTTTGTATATATTATTTCGTATCGTCAAACCCTATCTTGATGTGAGTTCCATCACAAAATGGCTTTTTCCCTGAGCCGCCGCATCTGCATAAAGCATACGGTCCCTGCTCAGCTAACAAAGTGCCCTCATTATTCTTTAAAGAGCATCCTCCTTCCACCAGCAAGGGGCCATTTTTCTTCACAATAATATTTGCACTTGGCATATTATCACTCTCCTCTGTAGCTGAAGACACCTTCTTGTATGTCAAAGCACCGGATGGACATCGATCCACCACCGACATGATCTCTTCTGAGCTTGCCCCTTGCACATTTATCCAGGGGGTGCGATCCCGGCTGAATACCTGAGGCAGACCCTTTACGCATTCTCTGGCATGGATGCATTTTTCCGGGTTCCAGATGACTTTGATCTCATTGTTGGAATACTCTTTCATTAAGATAGGATGGCCACTCTTTCTACAAAGTTCTTTCCTTACCTCGCATAAACATTTTATAATTTGAACGGCTAATATGGTATAAAATAAACATCTCGACTAGGGGTTTGGGATTATGGGATTTATAGGCGAGTTTAGGGACTTCGCCATGAAGGGCAACGTCCTGGACATGGCGATAGGTATCATAATCGGCGCTGCCTTTGGCGGCATTGTCAATTCGCTGGTAAAAGATGTCATCATGCCACCAGTTGGCATGATGATGGGAGGCATCAACTTTGCCGATATGTTTGTAGCTCTGGACGGAAAGCCTTATGCCACCCTGGCAGCAGCCCAAGCAGCAGCTGCGCCCACCATCAATTATGGTCTGTTCATAAATACCGACATCAACTTCATCATAGTGGCTCTGGCCATATTCCTGCTCATTCGCCAGGTAAATGCCGCCAGGAAAAAGCCGGCCCCTCCTGAGCCCAACAGCAAAGAATGTCCCTTCTGCAAGGAAAGCATCCCCAAGGCGGCAGTAAAATGTTCACATTGCACATCCGATTTGAAATAGAATGAAGTCAATGAATTGAGGTGAATTATATGAAGAGAATGGCAAGCGTATTTCTGGTTTCTCTCGCAGCTGTATTATTTGCTCTGGTCATAGCTTCAGCGGGCAGCGTCTGTGACAATGCCCCTTGCGAAGATGCCGTCAACGTATCGGTTGGAGAGAATTTTACCATCGATCTAAAGTCCAATGCCGGTTCAACTGGATATGAATGGTGGACGCAGTTTGATACCGAGTACCTGAGCCTTGTGTCATCATCCGAACAGGCCGGCGACGCCAAGCCTGGATGGGTCGGTATGCCAGGCAAGAAGGTCTTTGTATTCAATGCCAAGAAGTCCGGCAGCACGGATATTATTATGCTCTTGATACAGCCCTGGGAGAACAGCACCGTCGCACAGAGATTGATATATCCCGTAAACATTTCCTAGATGCATGAGACTTCTCTCCTGGAATGTGAACGGGCTGAGGGCCATTCTTAAAAAAGGATTCGTAGATTGGCTTAGAAGAGATATGCCGGATGTGCTCTGCCTGCAAGAGACAAAGGTAGCAGTCGATCAGGTTCCTGCCGAACTGAAACGCCTGCCAGGCTATTTTTCCTATTTCGGCTCCGGAGAGAGAAAAGGAAGGGATGGTGTGGCTCTTTTTTCCAAAACACACCCGCTTAGCGTAAAGTACACACTGGGAATTGAGGGCTTTGAGGACGAGCATAGAGCTATCGTTGCCGATTATGGGCAGTTCATGCTCTTTAATGTCTACTTTCCCAACGGCAAAGCCTCTCGAGAGCGGCTGGAGTATAAGCTGAAGTTCTATGATGTTTTTTTAGAGCACATCTCCCGGCTCAAGGCTGAAGGCAGGAGGATTGTGGTCTGCGGGGACGTTAATACTGCCCACAAAGAGATCGATCTGGCCCGGCCCAAGGCCAATGAAAAGATCTCAGGATTCTTGCCTGAAGAGAGGGCCTGGATAGACCGGCTGGTGGAAGGTGGCTTTCTGGACACATTTCGCATCCATCATGATGAGGGGGAGAATTATTCCTGGTGGGATCTGAAGACACGCGCCCGCGAGAGAAATGTGGGCTGGAGGATCGATTACTTCTTCGTGAGCGAAGAATTGCAAAATCAGGTCTCGTCGGCGTTTATCCTTGCAGAGATTACAGGCGCGGATCACTGTCCGGTGGGAATTGAGCTGGATGTCGAATAAATTTCATAAGACCAAGGAAAAAGGTTTTATCAGTAAGCGAGTTAAGGACTCATAATATGAGGTTGGCTTGGCCACCGCCCCGGCATCTGATCGCATCCGTTTTAATCTCGGTGGTAGCACTGGCTCTGGTCCATCTTTCTCCCCCGTCCCTGCAGGATATTCTATCGCCTCTTGCCCTAATTCTCGTCTTCCTCATCCCTGGATATCTTGCCACACTATCCGTATTTCCAGGCAAGAGCGACCTGAGCGGAAAAGGACGCGCATTTCTCTGCCTGGCTTCTTCGGCAATGTTTGCCGGCTTATTCAGCCTCATTCTGACGGTTACGCCGCGCGGATTGCAGAGTGCCTCTCTGGCCACAATTCTCTCTCTTCTGGCCATATTCCTGGCGGCGGTGGCCTATGGCCGCTGGTCGAATCTGCCCCGCAATAGAAGATTTCTTCTTATGCCCAAGAGAGGCCTGGGATCGACCCGGCCCTTTTCCCGAGCTGCTCTGGCTATCCTCCTCTTGGCGGCCTGTTTTATAGCAGCCCTGGCTTTCGCCTTCGGACCTTATCAGTTACCTTTCGTGGAGCCATCCGCAAATATCGAGGCCGCAGCGTCAGGAGAAGCATTAACCACACCATCTTCATCCTTTGATGAAGAAAAGGTGCAAATAAAATCGTATCCTCCACAGGAAGAAGATATCCTTGTGGTCGATTTATCCCAAAATAATTCCAGCAATGCAAGCTTTATAAAATCTACTGATTCTAATATTGAAGAAGATAAGAGCGAGGCAGCAGTCTTCAGCATGGGCGGAGGCGGCGGTGGAGGCAGCAGCTCATCGAGCAGCAGTCAAACAGTCACAAAAAAGCCCGCTTCCAGTAAGGCTTTGCAGCCCGAAAAGAAGGTTAGCACATCTCCTACCGCAGCAAATTTATCGAATACCAGTCTCACCAGCCAGGATAATCAGACACTGATGGGCAATCTGACGTTGACCGGTAATTTGACAGATACTCCCAATCAAACGGAAAATCTGACACTTGATCAGGCCGCTTCTCCAGAGACAGAGCCGGAGGCAAATCCAGAACCATTGCCATCATCAACCATAAATGATACCAATGAAACAAATGCAGTTAATGCAACGATTGAGCAAGGTGTAACAACCAAACAAGATGTAATGATGGAACAGGATTTATCAGAGCCGATAAGTGTGCCCCCGCCTGATGCCAATGTCTCTTTAAATGCAGCTCAGAATAATAATGATAGTACAGATAAAAGCAGCGGATTGACCATCGCAGAGATTGCCGAGTCTTCAGCGATCTCTTCTCAGGAAGGCCCATCCCCGGAAAGCCCATCCATCGAGACCGATCTCTCTCGCACCATCCGGCAATCCGAGATCGATCTTAATATATCAGATGGAGAAGAATCCGACAATTCCAATCTGCCTCCAGTCCTGAAGGCCCTGGTACCGGACAGAGCCAGCCCCCAGCTACAAGGATCGGCCATCTTCTGGAAGGCTGAGGCAACGGATGAAGAGGGCGATAAGATCCTTTACAGGTTCTTCCTTGATGGCCGGGAAGTTCGCAAATGGTCCAAGATCAATAGCTGGAGCTGGTTAACCCAGGGTTTGCCTGCGGGTGACTATCAGATCACCGTCCTGGCAATAGATGGCAATCATGCCGCTCAGGATTCCTTCGATAGCATAATTAATGCGAGCTTCACCTTAAGTCTCCCCAACCAAGCTCCCGTTCTGCAGCAGCTAAAACCGGACAAGGCCAGCCCGCAGGGAAAGGGCAGTATAATCACCTGGACGGCCAGTGCCAGTGATCCGGATAACGACCAAATTAATTTCAGGTTCATGAAGAACGATAAGGCAGCAAGCGACTGGTCCACGTCCAGCTCCTGGGTATGGGATACCTCTTCGGAAAAGCCGGGAGAATATAAGATCACTGTGCTGGCTAAAGACGGATTGCACGCATCCAGGGATGCCTTCGACAGCTCTTTGGAAGATAAATTTGTTCTGACATTGCCCAATAGCATCCCAGAAGTAACAGAGCTAAAAGCTGACCGGCCAAGTCCCCAGACGGCAGGCAGCGCCATAACCTGGACTGCATCCGCCGTTGACCCCGATGGCGACGCAATATCCTATAAGTTCCTGGTTAATGACATAGAAGCTGGACAATGGTCGCCATCGAATTCCTGGGTATGGGATACATCATCCGTATCTCCCGGTGAGTATCGGATTAAGGTTCTGGCCAGGGACGGTAGGCATTCATCAGAGGAATCATTTGACAGCTTCAAAGATGCCGTTATGACTATTGCAGTCGCAGACTTAAATCAGCCGCCGGTCTTAAGTTCCCTGGTCTCAGACATCGCCAGCCCGGATGTTCAGGGCGTGACAGTAGTCTGGAAGTCAGAGGCTTACGATCCCGATGGCGACAAGATCCTCTATAAATTCCAGCTGGGCGGCCGGGATATGGGCAGATGGTCCGAGTCAGCTAGCTGGAAATGGTCCACCAGGGACCTACCTCCCGGAGACTACAAAATCCGGGTCCTGGCCAGAGACGGCAAGCACGCTCCCGAGAGTTCTTTCGACAGCTCCAAGGATGCGGTCTTCTCACTCATCTCCGAGATTGATCAGCAGATAAACCAGCTGATGAATAAGAGGTCCAAGGATGCTTCTGTGCAGGAAAACTATCAATCTATGGACATTCGGGTAACTTCAGGAAACGGCACTAACTCCAATGTGGTTTTAGGAAAGGGCAACGGAACAATTTGATGTTATGATATACGTTGTACTAACTTGTTCCATCTTGCTTCTGGCTCTGTCATGCAATCCTGCTCATGATTCAGACCTGATCTATAGCGAAAGGTGCCGTAAAGCCTAAAAGCATACCTAAACTGGGAAAGCAATATATACTTCCTCGAATACATACTTAGGTTAAAGTAAAGCGCCAAAGGGCGCGAAACTTTCAACACCCATTAGATGGCAGATTGCGA
>JAQTXY010000093.1 GCA_028688535.1 Methanothrix sp.
TGGTCTACCTGCAGGAGTTCATAGCTCTTGAGACTCCCCGCGACATTCGCGCCTTCGTGGTGGACGGAAGAGTTCTGGGAGCCATCTATCGTGTAGCTCCTCCCGGCCAATGGATCAGCAACCTGGCCCGGGGCGGCCGGGCAGCCTTCTGCCCTCCTAGCAAGGAGCTGGCAAAATTGGCATCAAATGCTGCCATTGCAGTGGGCGCAATCTACTGCGGCGTGGATCTCCTGGAGACGGAGCGCAGCTTCTCGGTCATTGAGGTAAATGGAACGCCTTCCGGTAAAGGCATCTTCGAGGCCCTGGGCGTGGATGTGACGGCAGCGATAGCAAGCCATGTGCATCAAAATTGTTATCTACGTGGCCGTTAAACTGAGTTTTATGTTTACGATACTCACCGGTGCACAGTTTGGTGATGAAGGCAAAGGCAAGGTTATTGATCTGCTGGCCGAGAATTACGATGTTGTGGTTCGCTTCCAGGGCGGCGACAACGCTGGCCATACCGTGGTTGTCGGCGGAAAGAAGTACAAGCTGCATCTGGTACCAAGCGGCGCAATCTTTGGCAGAAGGCTGCTCATAGGTCCGGGTGTAGTGCTCAACCCTCGCGTACTGTGGAGCGAGATCCAGGCGCTGGAATCTGAAGGCATTAAGGTCGATATTGGTGTTGATGCCAAGACGACCATCATCATGCCCTATCATATTGAGCTAGATGGCCTGCGTGAGAAGGCCAGGACTGAGAAGATCGGCACCACTAACCGAGGCATTGGGTTTGCCTATGCGGATAAGATTGCTCGCGAGGAGGTGCAGATGGGTGACCTTACAGATCCGGCTCTGCTGGAGGCCAAGCTCAAGGAGATCGGTCCGGCCAAAGAGAAAGCCATCGCCGATATGGGCGGTGATCCAACGGTAGTCAGATATGCTCCATACATCGATGAGTATCTAGAGATAGGAAAACGCCTCAAGGATAAGGTAGCAGATGTCTCGCGGGAAATTAATATTGCTCTTACTGAAGATCGGAGCGTTCTGGCCGAAGGTGCTCAGGGTGCTTTCCTGGATGTCATTCACGGCACTCAGAAGTTCGTGACCTCCAGCTTCACTACTGCAGGAAGCGCCTGCGCCAATCTGGGGGTCGGGCCGGCAATGGTGGACAACGTGGTTGGCGTGATCAAGGCTTACATTACCCGCGTCGGAGAAGGTCCCATGCCCACGGAGCTGAAAGACGATATGGGTGTGATGATGCGCGAAAAAGGTGGTGAGTATGGCACAACCACAGGCAGGGCCAGACGCTGCGGCTGGTTTGATGCTGTTCTGGGCCTCAAGTCCGTCCATCTCAACGGCTACACCGAGCTGGCTCTGACCAAGCTGGATGTGCTGACCGGCATTAATCCATTAAAAATTTGCGTCGGTTACGAACTGGATGGAGAGATGATAGGCTATCCTCCGGAGAGCACACCGGATTTCGCCAGATGCAAGCCAATTTATGAGGATATGGAAGGCTGGACTGAGGACATAACCGAAGTCAAAGAGTATGACGATCTGCCTGACAATGCCCGGGCTTATGTTGAGCGGCTGGAGGATCTACTCTATGTTGATACGCTGGATAACTGCATCTCTGCTGTATCTGTAGGACCGGGAAGAGAGCAGACCATCTATCGGGATGAACCGGAAGAGTGAAGCCATAAGCAAAGGTATCATCAAATCCGGTTTCTTAATTTTTAGTGGCTATTCTGTCAAAACCCTTTTTTCTTTTCGAAACTCTATGAATTATAATGAAGTTGGGCATTGATGATGGCGACACCTCGAGCGGTGATCATATGAATACTTATATTGCGCTTTTCAGAGGCATTAACGTCGGCGGCAAAAATCTCTTACCGATGAACGAGCTTGTTGTCCTTCTGGAAGATATTGGTGCTCGAAACATCAAGACATATATTCAAAGCGGTAATGCAATTTTCCAGTGTGCTGAAAATGACATCGCAAAGCTCTCTAAACGATTAACCGTTGAAATCAAGAAGCGTCATGGTTTTGAACCCTGCGTCCTCATTCTCGCGCTTGATGAAATAGAAAAGGTAATGCTGGGAAATCCGTTTCCTGAAGCGGAAACCGACCCCGGCAGTTTGCATCTGGGCTTTTTGGCCTTTCCTCCAAAGAGCCCCGATTTAAAGAAACTCGAAGGCCTCAAGAAGGAGAGCGAAAGGTTTCATCTGACGGAACGTGTATTTTATCTGTATGCACCTGAAGGGGTAGGTAGATCCAAGCTCGCGGCAACTGCTGAGAAATTGCTCGGGGTGCCGATGACAGATCGCAATTGGCGCACTGTGTGCAAAATCAGGGAAATGGCAAGAGAGTAGAGGACCACGCTTAACCAACTATTTCAACCGAGCCAGATATAAAGACACATGCTGTAATTTATAAGTGTTTTTCCCTCAAAAAATATATATTCTTATAGATCCTTACCTTTGAAAAAATGGGGGTTACTGTATATGAAAAAGTGTCTATCAATAGTGATTCTGATCATGCTGATCGGCTCATCGGTCGCTGTGTCTGAAAAGAAGCTTGACCAGCAGGTTGGGTATGATTTCAGCGGTGCGCAATTCGATCAGGTTGGCAATCCATCCGACTCTGTAACTAAAGTAAACATAAAGGACAACTCGTTTAAGCCCTCCTCCCTGTCTGTGCCTGTCGGAGCGACAGTAGAGTGGCATAACCAGGATGGTGTGCAGCATACCGTCACCAGTGACATTCAAGGTCAATTTGACTCAGGCGTGCTCATGGCTGGAACTAAGTTTAAAAACAAATTCATTACTCCTGGTATCTACGGCTATCATTGCAGCATTCATCCCGGCATGCAGGGAACGATTACGGTAGAAGGAACTTCTGCTATGCAGGACATGTCATCCTCTGGATCGAAAAAGGCAGTCTCAGAAGGAGCAGCATCCGCATCCTGGAGCGAGATGCCCCTCAGTTCAGGCGAGAAGACGATATCTGCGGATCTGCAGTCCAGTACAGCAAGTTCCAGTACAGCAAGTGCGACGCAGGTGCGCAGCATGCAGCTCTTGTCCAATCCTGCGATAGACCAGAGTGCCGGTCAGTTATTTGGCCAAGTCTCAGGCCAGACATCCGGTCAAGCCTCTGGTCAGGAGTCAACCCTGGCTTCCAGCCAGGTATCTCTGCAAAAGTTCTCCCAGTATTATAGCTCTACCACACAGGCTCCAAAAGATCAACTCACTGCTCCTACTAAAATCAATTTGAAGGATGTGGAGCCTGCCATGCTCTACTTCGGCTCCACGCAAAAAGCGGTGCCCTACAAGCAGTATCAGAACTATGCCCTGAGCACCGGTGAAAACTCCCTCTGGATTTCTGGTCCCTCCAGCTGGACTCAGTATGCTATGGTTCCTTTGGGCTATATGCTCAACATGATAGCCACTTCACCTGCAGGGGGTTATGGCTATCTCTATGAGATTTATCCGGACGGCAACCTGGATATGAACAGTTACTACTTCAATCCCTACAACCAGATGGGATTTTATGCTGATGAGGTGGGGCAGCATCAGTTGTTCTTTAATATTGGCGGCCAGCCCAGCAACGTGATAGTAATAGATGTAGTGCCCTATCAGCCAACTCATCCCGTTTATAATTTCGCAGCAATTACCATCAGTTCATCTTGGCTGCGAGGGTACAATGTCTATGTCGACGGAAGCTATCAGGCCACCGAAGGAATGACGGGAGACCCTGACGGCACAGTGACCATCAACGTGCCGGGAGATTTGTATCATAACATTGCCATAGATGGCAGTGGTCTCACGTTCTCGGATTACAAGTACTTTAAAGCCGGCTATGCTTACCAGCTAAATGTGTAGGTCTGGCCGCAATAATATTTTTAACTAATTGAATTATTATTAATTGAATAATAATCTTGACGTCTCTGAAGAGATTTTTATAGGGGTAAGTAGATTAAGCATTCGATGAATTAGAATGGCAGACATCTTGATTTACGGTGCGGGGGCCATTGGCTCATTCATGGGATATCTTCTCTCAGATCCCAGAAACTCATCTGGTGGAACGATTGAAAACGTGGCTCTCCTGGGAAGGAAAAGCCATATAAATAGAATAAATGATCTTGGCCTACAGATTTCAATTCTGGAAAAGGAAACGCGGTTGCAATTCAAATACTGTTTTGCAGATCTCGCCGATCTGAAATCGTCCGATTTTTTTCCAAAAATCGTAATAATATGCGTTAAGACCTACTCTCTGTCCGTTGTCTGCGATGAACTAAGAAAATCAGGCTTGCTGCAAGAGCGGCTGAGGAACGCCATTTTCATACTGCTCATGAATGGTATGGGCAATCGAGATGCCTTGGATGAGCTTGATCTGTCGGATTCTCAAGTATTGGAAGGCATCACATCTCTGGGGGTCAAATTCTCAGAGGATGGCATGGTGGAGCTTAAAGGAAAAGGAAAGACCATTATCGAGAAAAAGATCGAAGGAGATATGAAGAAATTTATGGAGGCTAGGTTCCAGGAGAAGGGTTTTGAGATAGAATTTGCCCCTGATTTTAGAAGCCATCAATACAGCAAGCTCTTTGCCAACGCCGTGATCAACCCAATAACTGCATTAACCCGCCGACAGAATGGGATTGTACTTTCCCCCCTTCTCAAGAACACTGTACAGGGGGTAGTCAGAGAAGCGGTGACTGTTGCCGTCATGGATGGAATAAAGCGAGACGAGAGAAGTGTTATGGAAATGGTTTATTCAGTAGCCGAGAAGACATCCGGCAATACCTCTAGCATGCTTCAGGATATTCTGAAGGGCAGGATGACTGAGATTGATTCCATAAACGGCTATATCATTCGCTTGGCAAGAAAGCATAAGATAGAGGTGCCCGTAAACGAGGCATTATACGAACTGGTGAAATCAGCTACCGTCGTGGACCAAACAACTGCAAAGCGAAGTTGATATCATTTCGATCCAAGAGATCAACCACTATAATGCCTAATAGATAGCCGGTTATTGCTCCTACTATCACGTCAAGCGGATAATGAACACCGATGTATACCCTCGAGAAACCTATAGATGCGGCGATGGCGAAAAGGACAACCATATATTTGCTGTAAAATCTTGATAATATCGTGGCAGATAAGAACGCCGTGGCAGTATGTCCAGAAGGCAAGCTCCTCAGATTCTCTGCGAGTTCCAGAGGCAGTATGGGCAGAACTTCGTAAGGCCTGGGCCTATGGATCATTATCTTCAGATCACTAATTAATATAGCATCTACTATTAGTCCTAATGCCAGATAAATCGCTGGATTTCTTTCGCCTTTTAGCCATAAAACGATAACTATTAAACTCATGAAGAGGTATGTCCCACCATTTGTCCATAGCACTAAAAATGATTCGATTGCAGCAATTCTATATTGATTGATTTCGAGAAGGAGGGCTGTGTCGAACGGTGTCAGCAAATTTAAAAAGATAAAAATAGCACTGTATATTATTATGAGGAGAAGAACCGATACATATATTTTATAATTTGTATATGTCTTTGAGTGTTCGCCTGATCTAGAATTTAAATTCAAATTTTTAACCATTTTTCTCAGGCTCCAGCTATCGCAAAACAGATGGATTCGCATCTATTTATATACCTGTAGATTGATTGCTTGGAATTTGATTGCTTCAGATCGCTTGACTCAATAGGTGATTTCTTGTCGGCTCTTAATCCTACAACGGTGCAGCGCATTAAACTCCTGCTTTTCAGTCTTGTCATTGCCGCGGCAATTGCTGCATCTCTAGGGTGCCTTCCAGAATCTGTAAATTGCTGCCAAATGCAGCCTATCAGTGGAGCATTCTCATTTGTGTTTCCCTTGATGGGGCATGGGGCATTTGCTTTATTCTACTTTATTGGGTTGTTGGTCAGCTGGTTTGAGGTGTCCGGAGGCCAGAATTGCTGGCTGGATCTGGGGGAAGGTATAGCCATAGCAGGTCTTGGATACGCAATTGCAGAGGCAATCGTCTTTCGACAAAAAAGGGCAATTAACAGGATCGATGAGAGGGCAAGAAAAGCTGTACACATAATCTCAAACCTGTCGGCATGTCTATTCATATGGGTGCTTGGCGTCCGGACTGCATCATATTTTGTCATTCTGGGAACCTTCATGGGGATTCTGCTCATGCATTTAAAATTAATTGGACTGAAAATACCCGTGATTGATGAATGGCTGAGAAATGTGGGTCGGGAAGGAGAGATACCTGGAGAGGGATCGCTATACAATGCGCTTGGCATTCTCTTTGTCCTGAGTATCTTGAGAAATGAACTTGCAGCGGCCATATCAGTAATACTCATACTAGCTCTGGGCGATGGTCTTGCTACCTACATTGGCACTCGTTACGGAAGACATAAGCTACCCTGGAATAGCAGCAAGACATTTGAAGGCATGATTGGATTTGCGGCTGGAGCAATATGTGCCCTCTTGGTGATGCCGGTGCCGGCAACAATTCTTGTGGTAATGGCGGCGACAATTATTGAGTCGCTGCCTCTGAGAGTGAACGATAACATTGTCTTGCCTGTCGTATCATCATTGGTCTATTTCCTTATGATTTAATATCAATCTCCTCAATCCGGTCCTTCTCTGTAAGACGCCTCATAATCATATCTTCCACATCGCAAAGCCGGGTGTGGAAGACCTCGGCAAGGATCTGTTTTGCTATCTTCAGCTGCTGGGCACGGGCATCGGCGACAATTGATCTTGCGGGCTTTACCAGATGCTTTCGTGGCTCTCCCATGCACTCAGGTATTCTTGCCATGGCAGTCCAATAGTACGTGTAAGAATAAGTAGTTTACCTAGAAAAAGATTACAGAAAACATTATTTACATCTTTAAAAGTATGAATAACATACAATATTGTGAATGAATCATTTTGCTGCTTCCTTCTTAATCGTTCATCGACGAGGTCTGAATCGTCTTTGCCGCAAGGCTTTCATATACCAGCTCAGGAATGATGATTTGTGAACGCTTTTCTCCTGCTTCATGACCAGATCAGAGCAAAGTTAGAGGAAGAGCGGATCTTCGAGCCGACAAAGCCGCAAGAAGAGGCAATTCCTGCTATTCTCTCCGGAGAAAATGTGCTGCTCATTGCGCCTACAGGTACAGGGAAGACCGAAGCGGCAAGCCTTCCCATCTTTCATCAGATCCTCTCTTGTGAGAGCAGGGGCACAAAGGCGGTCTATATCACGCCGCTTCGTGCCTTAAATCGGGATATGTTGCGCCGATTTTTGGAATGGGGGGAGAGGCTGCACATCAGCGTCGCAGTTCGACATGGCGACACCAGCCAGGCGGATCGGAGAAAACAGGC
>JAQTXY010000094.1 GCA_028688535.1 Methanothrix sp.
CTCTCCTGGATTCGTTCTTCAGCGCTTTCCATCCGGCAAAATCACCGCCCTCAACCAATGAATTTAAGGATTATAAAGGTATTCTATCTACGACCATTCCATCCTCAAAAGGATACTTCTCAATTATGCTGAGAACACATAATGCGCCTTTCAGTTCGTGGGTTAAGTCCTCCAGGATAGAGGCGGCTATATCTATCCGCCCTTCCCGGCAAGAGTACATATCTTTTGGAACCGCCATATCCTCAAGAATCTGCAAAGCTGTCGGCATATCGCCCTCAATTATGCCATGAATTATGGTCCCCTCCGCGCTCACATAATCAAAGGATCGCGCCGTTTTATTCGCCCTGCGCAAGAGTCGCTCTCGCAGTTGCACCGCGTCCTTGAAGCGGGATGGGCAAAAGTGCACTTTTATGTCATCTTTCAGGAAATGCTCCCTGGCAACCTCTTTGCTTCCTATTGCTGCGCAGCCCAGATCCTCCGGCAGATAACCGGCTTTGGCCAGGTCAGCATAATTCGTCTCAGAGAATTCCAGCTCATTTAAATTCAAAAAAGCATCAGCATCTCTTACCGCTTCCAGGATCGCGGGCGCAGGCTGAAGGGAGGGTATCTCCACACCCGCTATTAGGCCTAGGGACTTGGCCTGCCGCAGGGCCTCCTTGAGCCCGATGGGATGTGACCATTGGGAAAGAGGAGGATGAAAGCGGATCTCGTCCAAGCCGGCCTGCACTAGCTTTTCCAGGACATCGCGACCAGGAAGAAGACCGGTATAAAGGTGAATGTGATGCGATGACCCCCGCGATTGCTTCAACGCACGGATGCACTCCAGAACATAATCTAATTGCAAAAGCGGCTCGCCGCCGGTGATTCCTGTGCCCAGAGCGTCGATGGCCGAAGCCTCCTGCAAGATATCGGCAATTTCCTGCACCGGCATTTCATCGGCAAAGACCTGATCGCGGCCTCTTCGCTCCTCGGATAGCGGACAGTAGAAACAGCTGCGCTCGCACTTGCCGGTGACGAAGAGCACCAGGCTCGCGCCCTGACGACAGATGCGGCAGCCAGGCGAGAGGTAATTGTAAATCGATCCCACGGCATCTTCTTGCCACTTCGCCTTTTGCCACTTCGCCATTATAAAGATACGAGTGGTGTAGGCTTAATTAGATTTGTATCCAAACGGTTATCAGAGTAAAGAGGCGAATAGTCCACTCAGATTAAAGGGATGGTTACTAGTGAGAGAATATCTTCTCGGAAACGCAGCAATTGCCAGAGGCCTCCTTGAGGCGGGAGTAGGACTGGTTGCCGGCTATCCAGGCACCCCCTCCTCAGAGATTATAGAAACCGTGGCAAGTATCAAGACTAAGATGCCTATGCATGTGGAATGGTCAGTTAATGAAAAGGTCGCCCTGGAGGTAGCAGCTGGAGCCTCCTGGACTGGCCGGCGCGCCGCTGCCACCATGAAACATGTGGGTTTGAATGTGGCGGCAGATCCATTCATGACCCTTGCCTACTTGGGCGTAGGTGCTGGGCTGGTGGTGATCTGCGCTGATGATCCCTATTGCCATTCATCGCAAAATGAGCAGGACTCCAGGCGTTATGCCCAATTTGCCGGCATACCCTGTCTTGACCCAAAGAATCCACAGGAAGCAAAGGAGATGACCGTTTTTGCTTTTGAGTTCTCAGAGAAATTCAATATACCGGTCATGCTCAGGCCCACTACTCGCGTCTCTCATGCCAGAGAGGATGTACAGGTAGGAGCGGTCGCGGCTCCTGGCAAGCAAGGCCGGTTCATCAAGGACCCTGCGCGACGAGTGGCCCTGCCCAGCCATGCCCGTCCGCTGCATAGCGAGCTTTTGGCCAAACAGGCAGCCATGGAAGAAGCACTGGAGAGCGCGCCCTGGAACAGGTTGCAACTGCACGGCGATGTGGGAATCATCGCGTCAGGAATCGCGGGCCTGTATGCAGAGGAAGCCGCCCTTGAACTGGATGAAGACCTCTCATTGCTATGCATAGGAAGCTATCCTCTGCCCAAGAGATTGATCAGCCGTATGCTTGAGCACGTCTCCAAGGTAATAGTAATAGAAGAGCTGGAGCCGGTGGTGGAAGAGCAGGTGCAGATGATAGCCCGAGAGATAAATCCCTCTGTAAAGATACTGGGAAAAGCGCAGTCCATTCCTCGCGAGGGCGAGCTGGACTATTTGCAGGTGAGAAATGCCATAGCTCGCATGATTGGCAGGCCAGAGCGTGAGGCTTTGCAGTGTCCTGCAGTGAGCATTCTGCCGCCTCGTCCCCCCTCGCTATGCGCAGGCTGCAGCCACAGGGCCACATATTATGCCATGCGAAAGGTCTTTGGCAAGAAAGCAATCTACCCCAGCGACATCGGCTGCTACACCATGGCGGTCGGCATGGGGACTGTGGACACATGTCTGTGCATGGGAGCAAGCATCACTCTGGCCAGCGGCATTCGCTTTGGCGGTGAGGAAGAAGGCATATGCTGCAGTCTGGGAGACTCGACTTTTCTACACGGAGGCATGACCGGCCTTCTCAATGCTGCCTACAACAAGGCCAAGATCACCGTGACCATTCTAGACAACTCCACCACTGCCATGACCGGCCATCAGCCCCATCCGGGCACTGGCATGACGGCTACAGGTGAGAAAACGACCATGGTCTCAATCGAAGCCCTGGCTAAAGCTCTGGGCGCTGGACTTGTGGAGACTGTCGATCCTTACAACCTGGATGAGACTATGGAGAGCTTCCAGAGGGCCAAGGATTATTCGGGCCTATCAGTAATCATCGCCAAGCAGCCATGCGTCATCAAAGCTCGTCGCAGCGGCCTGCGGCCCCAATCATTCCTGGTAGGAGAGGAGTGCATTGGCTGCAAGATCTGCCTGGATTTTGGGTGTCCGGCCATAGAATTCGAGAACGATAAGGCCAGGATAAATGCACTATGCTCAGGCTGCGGAGTATGCGCCGCGATCTGCTCATCATCCGCCATCCGGGAGGTGGCGAAATGAGAACTTCCGAATGCGATCTGGTGATTGTGGGCGTGGGCGGCCAGGGAGTAATTTTGATCTCGGATGTGATCGGCAGAGCAGCAGTATTGGCGGGAAAGCCGGTATGCGGAGCCGAGACACACGGTATGGCCCAGAGGGGCGGCAGCGTGATCAATCACACTCGTATTGGATGTCGCTTCTCTCCCATGGTCGCCTCAGGAGGAGCGGATGTACTGGTGGCATTAGAGCCTGCTGAAGCCCTGCGCTTCGCTCAATTTCTCTCGCCGACCGGAGTTGCGCTGGTCAATACCAGGGCTGTCCTGCCCTCTACCGTGACCAGCGGCAAGGCCGAGTATCCATCATTGCCAGAGATACTCACCCCACTAAGAGCGCACAGCCGCAAGGTTTTCGCCATGGACGCCACTGCTCTGGCTGAGATGGCGGGCAGCGCACAGGCTATGAATGTGGTAATGCTAGGTGCCCTCTCAGGTTATATTCCCCTCTCCGAGGATCTGATTTTGCAGGCTCTTTCTCTTGTGGTGCCTCCCAGGTTCCTGGAAGCCAACAAGAAAGCTTTCGCCTTAGGAAAAGCTGAAGTAGAATAGAAGCAAAATGATGCTTATGGAAATAGAAAAGAAAGAAGAAAATTCGACAGAAGAGAAGAGTACCGCAGGCAAGCAGGCCCCCATTGTCACCCGTTCTATGGTTGAGGAAGCCTGTCCCACCTGCGGTGCACAGGAGCCATCCATGCCTGCGGTGCTTCCGGACCCTAGCTGGTCCACTGAGAAGCTGATCGCAGCGACCAAGGACAAGCACATGCTGGTGCGCTCCAACGCCATCATCCTCCTCTCCAAGCGGGAAATCACCGAGTCCTTGGAAGCTCTCATCGAGGCCCTCAAGGACGAAGAGTATCTCGTAAAGAGCAATGCCATGGTGGCCATATCCGCCTATGGAAAACAGGCATCTGAGCGCATAATCCTGGCACTCTCCGATGCGGACAAAGATGTGCGCGCCGGTGCCGCCTGGATCGTAGGAGAGCTGAAGGATAACCGTGCCATTGCGGCATTGGAGAAAGTGGCAAAGGACGATTATCCACTGGCCAGAATTCAGGCCAAGGCGTCCCTAGTAGCTATGGGCAAGGGCCCCAAACAACAGGCAAAGAAGGATGAGCCTGAGGGGCCAAAGGAAGAGCCAGAGGTGGCAAAAGAAGAGAAAACCGAATAAACTTTTTTTAAGCTTTTTCCACTCGGCCTATTCTTGGCCACTTTGAAAAGGTATCTCCCTGCTCCAGCCAATCCCGGCTGAAGGTCTGGAGATACATTCGCTCCAACTTGGGCTGCCAGCCACAACGGCCCTTTCGTGTCAGATCCGAAGCCCGCCTAATGTAGGCCTTCCTGGCGCGGGCAATGAGCCAGAGATCGTCCTGGTTCAAAGCAACATGCATCTCGCGGCAGTAGCTGCTGAGGAACCGATCGTAGAAGGAATCTACGTCCCAGCGATTCAGTCCCAAGAACTTGGCAGGGGGAAACTGCTTGATCAGCTCCAGACCGAATCTGAACCGGGCTAAATCCAGATGGGGAGTACAGACATAATCGTGCCTGGTAAAGTCGATGAGAAAAAGCTTCATGCTTGCTTTCGCTGTAGCATTCTGGGGCTTTTCATCTTTGATCAGAATGTTCCAGGATGTGAAGTCAAAGAATGGATTGACCATGATTTTAAGATTGCACTCGGCCATTCGCTCCCGGCTTTCGGCAAGGTACTGGTTGATGTCGTCCTCGCGCGCATTGGTGTCGATAGTTGGGAGTTCACCTTCTCCGCGGCAAAAGAGCGTATGATATCTTGCTAAGGCAACTGCGGAAAGATCGGCTGCAGAGCTCAGGTACTGCGAACTTGCCGGCCTGATCTCATGCAGAATATAGGAAAGATTTACACCCTCTACGTGGCTCATAGCCAGGATTCCTTTCTCTGCATCAACAAATAGGGGCTGTGGAGAGGAGATGAACTCGTCTTTGCAGGCGCTGTAAAAGCGTGATAAATTGGCATATTCGAGAGCTACTTCGCGAGGTTGATAGTTACGAGAGATCTTGACCACAATTTTGTCTCGAATTTGCCCCTTGCAAAGGTCCAGCATAAAGATAGTGGAGTTTCGGCAGACGATTGTCTTTCTGCCTAAGACCTTGAAACCAGGATACCGCTCTTCTATATACTTTTCCACTTCCCTACGGTTCATCAGTTGTTACCTCTTTTGCAGGCAGGTCAATGGCTGTATGCCGTTTAAAGCAAATGGTCGATCCTGAAAAAATATATCAAGGAGAAACGACCATTATAAAATATGGACAGTGCAATCGGCAGTAGCGTCTATAATTTCATCGAGCTGGTGGGAACCTCAAGCAAAGATTGGGAAGAGGCCGTCAGCAATGCCATCAGTAGCGCCGATGGCAAGCTAACAAACATGAGGGTGGCCGAGGTGGTTGAGATGGACACAAAGCTCGCTTCGGGCAAGATAGTGCAATTCCGGGCAAAGGTCAGACTGTCTTTTAAGCACGAGGTTGAACCTGAGACACTTTGAGATTGAAGGAAAGACTTAACAGATAGGACTACAACCCCAAGTGATGTGCCCCAAGTAAGTCTGATTATCCCCACCAGAAATGAACAAGAGACGATCTGCGAATGTATCCAAAGGGCTCAGCAGGTCTTCAGAGAGATGGGCCTTTTGGGTGAGATCCTGGTGGCAGACAGCTCGAGCGATAATACGGCTGCAATTGCAAAATCATGCGGGGCAAAGGTTGTCAAACCTGCAAAGTTGGGATACGGAAATGCCTACCTGGCCGGGCTTGCGCAGGCGGAAGGGCATTACATTGTCTTCATGGATGGTGATCTGACCTACGATCCCAAAGCCATTGCAGATATGATAGTTATCCTGCAAAGCGGCAATTATGATCTGGTTATAGGTTCGCGACTCAAAGGTGTGATTCTTCCCGGCGCCATGCCTGCCCTTCATCGTTACATTGGAAATCCAGTTCTCACCTGTATTTTAAATACCCTCTTTTCCAGCCGCATTTCTGATGCCCACTGCGGCCTTCGTGCCATCAGTCGAGATGCTCTAAAAAGACTGAATCTCAAGTCGGGAGGAATGGAGTTCGCCTCAGAGATGCTCATCGAAGCAGTCTGCAGAGATATGAGAATTGCGGAAGTTCCCATTACCTACTCCCCTCGCAAAGGAGTCTCAAAGCTTCATTCCATTACCGACGGCTGGAGACATTTGCGTTTCATGATGCTCTACAGACCGGCTGCATTTCTTCTCGTTCCCGGACTTTTGGTGCTTATTTTCGGCCTGGCTCTGTTCATGGGAGTATATCTGCAAGGTGGATCGAGGATGCATTCTTTGATCCTGGGAGGCCTGCTGGCAATCATAGGCTACCAGATGCTATTGGCGGGATTTTATTTTGAAGCATTTGGAGCAGCATATGGTCTCCCTCGGTCGGGAAGAATTAAAAAAATGATCAGCTACCACTCTCTAGAGAAGGAGCTTTTCATCGGCATAGCCTTGCTTGCCGTAGGTGGCCTGCTCGGCCTGAGAGTCTTAATGAGCTGGGGAGTATCCGGCTTTGGAGCACTGGATGCTGCATCCAGCGCCATGATGGCCATGATTTTTTCCATCCTGGGAATCCAGACCATCTTCTCCGGAATGTCCATAAGCCTGCTCTTGCTCAATAATGGGCAACAGGATTAATCATGAATTCATCGATGACTAATTCGGACTCTGCCCTCAGATCCGGGTCTTTCTAGGTCGTTCATTTGTTATTCCACCTTTAATTTTATTAAATATCGGCGCGTCTGATTTATTCTTCTGCGCTTTTGAGGGATTGTGCTTACCAGGCCCGTCATTAGGCATTCCCTTGGCACCTTTTTTCTTGCTCATTTATATTCACCTTCATTGACTTGTCTCTATGTTATATCTACCTCTTCACTTAAATACTAGTCCGCTTCCGGCAGGCTTCCAAACAGGCTGCCCGGCAAGTGCATCTTTTTGAACTGAATGGCAAATCCGCAAGAATCATGCGAAAACGGTCCTCAAATCGATTGAATGCCAAATAAAAAGGAAACAAGCGCTGAATTATGCATCTCAGCGCTATTTCTCTATTTCTTTCAATTAAGTCTTAGACGCAAGGTAGCCAATCGACGCTGATGGCACCGCAGGTGGAGTTACCCCAGAGCTGGATGAACTTCTCGATGGAGAAGACACCAGTCAGGTCCTCAACAGATCTGCCGTACTCAGCATGGCG
>JAQTXY010000095.1 GCA_028688535.1 Methanothrix sp.
CGCTCTTCATGACCCCCATGTGGGCCTCCAACTGGAAGGCCATGGGCGAAGAGACCGCCCCGGACAAGCGCCGGGACCTGGGAGCAATGCTGAAGGGAACAGGCATGACCAAGGTGGCCAAGATAGATACGGGCCTGTGCTTCGAGCCGGGTTTCGATGAGAAGGTGGACGGCTTCGCCCGAGAGTTCGGGCTGCAAAGAATCGAGCTGCTGGGAAAGGCGTCGGTGGCAAAAGGCAGCTACGAGAGAGCAAAGAGCCTACTGCTGGCGGCCCGGCCAGGAAGCGCATGCCCGGGCGCGTGGGTCTGCAGCTTCAATGGCAAAGGGTGGCTGGAACCGATACGGTCCATTTGCCGCATAACACGAAAGAAGTTCCTGAGAGAATGAAGGGTGTATGATTAGCGCTTAATAGGAATTTTAGCTCGCCTGTTCACTTCATCCCCGCCTTAATGGTCGAGGTATCCGTGACTCATTGTGCTCCGATGTAATGAAATAGGGGTTTAGGCAGCCTTGAGAGACTGCCCGGACCCAAAGGTTCAGTCGTTAGCGACCGTCATTACTACCTTTTCCAGGTCTCCGTTGTACTTGAACGGGCTCTGGTAGTCATCGGTCACAGGTGTCTGGGGATCTTTTCCAACCTCCAGGCCTTCATCGAAGGAGTAGCGGCCTGGCACGGTGTAGGGCATAACCACGCGCCCTTCCTCTTTTTCGTTGATGAAGAGAGTGCCTTCACCCTTCCACCTTCCTGTTTTCTTGAAGGCGAAGCCCAATGTGGCCTTTCCTTCAGGAACCTCATCCTTCGAGGTGACTGTGTAATGCAACAGATCGAAGAGGTTGTAGTCGAAGATCAGGTGCTTATCCTTTACATAGAGCGACAGCCCTGCGAACCTGCCTCCTATGGAGAAGAGAACGCCTTCGTTACCGTTCTTGGAGGTGTTCACATATGCGGTCAAGGTGTAGGAGCTGTTGCGCGTGTCTGGGATAGCCGGCTCCATGATCTTTTGCACTCCGGGCAGGTAGGTGAAGGTCGAGATTCCTCTCGCCTGGAGAGCAGCGTACCTGGAGAAGGCACGGTCATCCAAGGGCAACACGTTGTATTTGCTGGCCTCAGCCCACCAGCGATCTTGCATCTCTTTCAGCTTGGCAGGGTACTGGGCTGCCAGGTTGTGAGCTTCAGAGACATCGTTGGTGAGGTTGTATAGCTCCCATGTATCGTTTTCGAAATCTGGGCCAGAGTTCAGATGGTGGAACGCCACAGCCTTCCAGCCATTGTACCATATGGCGCGGGTCCCCATCATCTCGAAGTACTGCACCTTCTTTTGGGTAGGTTCTGTGGGATTAGCGAATGTGTAGGCCAGGCTGGTTCCTTCGATAGGCTTCTGGGTGACTCCATTGTAAACCAGAGGAGCATTGAAGTTCAAGACCTCCAGAACGGTTGGAACTATATCGATAACGTGACAGAACTGTGACCGGATACCGCCTGTGTCCTTGATGCCGTCAGGCCAATATATGATCATGGGATCGTGTGTTCCGCCTTCATGGCTGGTCCATTTGTAGAGCTTGTTGGGCGTGTTGTCGGCCATAGCCCATCCTAAAGGATAGGTGGGGTAGGACAGCGGTCCGCCGATCTCATCGATCTTGGCAAGCATTGTGCTCATGTTGTTTATAGCTGGAATAGGCAGGAATTTATCCTGGAATCCCGAAGAATCACCGCCTTCGGACACAAAGTTTGCCCACATGACCATGTTGGTGTAACCATTAGCGTCGCCCTCTGGAGATGCGCCATTATCCGATATCACCACGATCATGGTGTTATTGAGCTGGCCGCTGTCTTCCAGGTAATCCAGGAACCTTCCAATCTGCTCATCTGTGTAATCGATGTACGCAGCGTGAACCTCCGCAAACCTTGCATAAACCTTCTTCTCGTCTTCGGTTAGGTTGTCCCACGCTTTGACCCACTGGTCACGCTGCGGCAGATCGGTGTTCTCAGGTACGACTCCCAATTCCTTCTCTTTAGCCAGAGTCTGGTTTCTCATAGCGTCCCAGCCCATATCGAATTTGCCTTTGTATTTATCGATGTAGGCCTGGGGGACATGATGGGGCCAATGCCCAGCGCCAAAAGCCAGGTACAGGAAGAAGGGCTTATCCGGTTGCAGAGATTTGCCGTCGCTTATGTACTGTATAGACTGGTTCACCAGATCCTTGGACAGGTGGTAACCCTGCTCCGGAGTGGCTGGCGGGCTTATGCGGGTAGTGCCGGAAACCAGGTCAGGATACCACTGGCTGGTGTGGGACTCCAGGAATCCATAGAACCTCTCGAATCCTCTGCCCATGGGCCATTGGTCATAAGGTCCAGCAGCGTTGATAGTGCCGGAAGGTGCCAGGTGCCACTTGCCTACGCAATAGGTATCGTACCCTTGCTTAACCAGCATCTCAGGCATGATAGCTGCCTCTTTGGAAAGGTAAGTTGTGTATCCTGGGTAGCCTGATGCGAATTCCATGAGGGAACCGACACCTACGGAATGAAGGTTCCTGCCAGTGAGCATACAGGCGCGAGTCGGAGAACAGATACCGGTAGTGTGGAAGTTGGTGTACTTAAGCCCTCCTTGAGCCAATCGATCTATATTTGGGGTACTGACCGGGCCGCCGAAACATTCCAGGCCGCCGTATCCAATATCATCGAGGACCAGGAAAACCACGTTGGGCGATCCCTTTGGAGCCACTGCGGTTTCAAGAGGACATGGGGTTGAGTCTGCATAAGTCAGGCCAATCTGAGGTACGCATTTCTTGGTGGCCTCGGTTTCGCTCTGAGATGATGCGGACGCGGATTCGTTATTTGCAGAATGGATTACCAGAATGGTCTCTTTGTTGGGCGATACAATATCTTCGTTTGCCAGATCTGCCAGAGTCGAACTCTCAGATAAGGCCTTTCTTCTGTTCGTAACCATTTCCAGGCCAGAATTTTCTATCGAGCCGGTGCCGGAACTGCCCTTGGCATCGGCTGCCAATATCTGGCTGACTTCTTGGCATTCTGAAGTCGCAAGAGCATCTGATGCTGGCGCAGAATTGCTGCTCTCTGCGGAAAAGCTATCAGAGGCTATTATCGAAAATAAAAAAATCAGAGAAGCCATTATTATGGTGGCTTGTTTTAAAATTTACATCCCTCCTCTTATAGTACATATCCAATATCATATATTAATATGATCTACATTCCAAGTTTTATCTTGCAGCTTTGGGCTTGAAAAAGCTCTATTCTCAGAAACGAAAATAACGGATTCTCAAACAAATATGAAAGGTGTATGAAAAGGCTGGCTTTGACCAATTGCCACATTCTGTCCGTGCGAAGGCATGATTGACCCGAAGGCTTTTGATCGAATAAACTAACAACATTGGATATGAAGAATTGGGATATGCTATTGGCTGCAATTTTGCTGTTGAGTGCAATTGTTTTCGGCACTCAATCGGTTTTGGCAGAAGAATCAGGTATGGCTAGTGCATCAATAGGTGCCTCACTTAACGAGACAGAACTCGTCTCCTTTGTCGAGTCCGCTGTGGACTATGCGCATGGACATGGCAAAGACATGGCACTCAAGGAATTTTGCAATAAGACTGGCTCGTTTATCAATGGTGAGCTTTACATATTTGCATACGATTTCAATGGAACTTGCATTGAACATCCGTTTAAGGCCGATTGGATAGGCGAGAACAAGCTGAACGAATCGGATTCCAACGGCGTTTTGTACGTTAGTGAGGGGATCAATGCCGCAAAAGAAGGAAGAGGATTTCACTACCTTATCTTCCCCAATCCTGCTCACGATAATAGGAGTGAACTTAAAATCGCTTATGTGATGAAAGTAGATGATAACTGGTTCTTAGGCTCCGGAATATACCTCTCCAACATATCTGCTTCTTTCGATAAGGAGGCGAGAGATGAGCTTGTTGCCTATGTGAATGAAGCATTGCAGTTTGCGAAAAAGAATGGCAAGGAAAAGTCTCTGTCGGTTTTCAACGATCTAAACGGGACTTTCACAAGAGATGGACGTTATATATTTGCCCGTGACCACAATGGACGGAGTTTGGCCCTTCCTTACCAGCCTGAGATTGTCGGTACAATCGGAATCGATGATCAAGATCCCAATGGTGTCTATTTAATCCGCCGGCTCATCGATGTTGCCAAAAGAGGGAATGGTTTCACATATTACATCTATCCCGATCCAACCAGAAACATGACCGAGACGCTAAAGCTTAGTTATGTCGTGGACGCAGAAGGCACCTGGTTCCTGGGTTCTGGGATCTATGCTAAGACTGATGATTCATGAATACAAAGAAAAATCCTGGAAATGTGGTATTCAGCTTTGGGTCGGCTGCGGCGATTGTAGCACCTAGCGTTGCCTGGGCAAAAGTAAATATTCGCAGGCCAGCATTGATTGATCTCGCTCCCGATGGCACTGATTTTAAATCCAAAACGGCTCGCACCTGAAGCCGAATAACCATCTTCCTTCTTCATTGACTATAAAGCCAAAGTCTTAATAGATATTAGTGATAATTAGTAGTAAGGAGGATCTATCATATGAAAACATGTATATTACTACTTGTAATATTTGCTATATTAATAGGAACAGGATTCGCAGAAAATGTGGACATAGGTGACGTGCAGGCTTTTAAGCAAGCTTTAGAAAAGGACGGATTCACTGTGCAACAAGGCCGGATAGGTTATCTGGATCTAATCAAGCTATACGATACAGGAGTATTGCCTTCTGTATATGGAAACAATCCAACCACAAAATACTTGACATATTTTGTCCCACCTGCGCCTGGCGGCACCGTACCTGAGCTATTTACCAGAATAACCAAGGCGCTTGGAATGGACCAGGGTACATCCGCTTTTTGGAACCTCGGTCCAGATGAGGCGGTTGTCTTCATAGGAAAAACGCCGCCTGAGTGCAGATATTTCAGTTTCGATCATTACTTGCTTTCCAGGACATATGGCAATGAGACCCGATGGATCTTTGCCAACCTGGCTGACACAGTCAACAACTTTGTTATCAATACCGAAGGAACGCCTAATGGAACAGCAGGAAATTCCTTCAATCAAACCACTGTAATAGTCGCTACGGCTGACAGAGGCATTGATCAACGCATCCAGGCTGCTGCTCAATTAGCAGGCTATTCGAGCGAGATATTTAACACTCAGGTGTTTCCCTCATCCCTGCTGAATATGGGCCTTGTGGATAGTTCAGATAAATTCCTAATGCTGATTCGTCCGGCTCTGTACAAAGACAAACAAGCAGGCAGCGACTACCTCAACAATACACCTGCGACCGTCTTCCGGGTAACTCCCAACGAATCTGTAAAGCTGGATCCATATGGTTATCCAGAGCTGAGAGTACGGGGAACTGGAACAACCGAGCTTGATCTCATGGATGACCTCGATGAGCTGAGGACGGCAATTCTAGATAAATACAGTGAATTGAAAGCCACAGAGCTTCCAACCAGTATTGCCGTCCCGGCAGGAAGCGATGCTATTCAGAGAGGAATAGACGCGGTGGGCCCCAATAACGATGCCTTCTATATCTGGTCAGGAAACCAGACGGTCTCTTCGCAGACGCCTCCTTTCCCCAATCTCACGCTTTACTACGATTTCCTGCGAGATCCAGCGGTCACTCTGGGCAACGATACTGATGAATTCATAATCGTCTATGGGGTTAACCATGTAGCAACAGAGAAGGCCACCTACTCAAACTTCGCTGTGTATGGAGCAGATGTGTGGAATGGAGTTGGATCAATCGAAGATCCGGTTTTAAATGGAACGGCAGAGGAGTATCTGCCCGATAATCCCAATGCGAAATACCTCTATGTCTACAAGATTGCCAGGAGTTGCAATGGCGATTCTCACTGCTTCGCGGTTCCCACCGGTCCGGGAGCCTACGGCATAGCCCTGGATCAACCGATCCTGATTGCCTGGAGGAGCTACCTGGAAAAAGCTACAAAGACCGGGCCGTCCAGCTCTGAGATGGTGTATGATAGAGCCATAAAGTTTGATCCAAAGAAGTAGTGGATAAGAGCTGGGGTATACGAGCATACTCTTGTTCTTTTTTTAGTATATAAAAGCCATAGAGATCACCTTTTTTTTGCACCCCAATGAATTGCAATGCTGAAAAGTACTGTCGCTAGTACAGCGAGTCAATAAGAGGCTCGGTTAGATGGAAATGACTATGAAACCGGGAAGAAGATCTCGGATCAAGATATGGCAAGACTAATGATAAATTTGCATATTATGGCAAGGAATTGCCAGATGAGTCTCATGTGTTGCCATCATAACTGTAAGAATAATTCTTTATCTATCCATGTCTGCGAAAACTATTTCTACAATTGCCGTAGTTCCCATCATCTCACAAGTGAGGCAAGAAAGCGTGAAATGGCATTCAATTCCAATCGATGAGGTTCTCTTCGGCCTGAAATCTGGGCAAAAGGGACTCAGTTCAAATGATGCAGCCAGTAGAATCTCTGAGTACGGTCCCAATCAACTGGAAAGCCCCTCCAAACCATCGCCTTTGAAAATATTTCTGGGCAAATTTAAAGATTATATGGTCATTGTACTCATCTTTGCCGCCCTGATCTCATATATCGCCGGAGAGAGCACTAATGCCTATGTCATCTTAGGAATAGTAATTCTCGTGGCCATTATTGGATTTTTCCAGGAATATAAAGCGGAACGGGCTATGGAGGCGCTTCGGGAGATGGTGGCCCCGGAGGCGGATGTCATGCGGGATGGCAAGATGAGCACCATCCCCGCCTCGGACCTTGTTCCTGGAGACATGGTCTTTCTGGAAGCAGGCGATAAGGTCCCGGCTGATGCTCGTATTGTTGAAGAGACCGCCCTCGAGGTAATTGAGGCTTCTTTAACCGGGGAATCGCTGCCCGTTAAGAAAAATATAGAGCAGCTGCCGGAAGAGGCGGCTCTTGCCGACCGAAAGAATATGGTCTTCATGGGGACCATTGTCTCCTATGGCAATTGCAGAGCTGTTGTGACTGCTACGGGCCTTGCTACTGAACTTGGCAAAATCTCGGGCATGATAAAACAGAGACAAACAGATCCGCCACTCAAGATAAAGCTGGAACATCTGGCTAAGAGACAGGCCCTCCTGGTATTTGTCATAGCGGCAATAGTCTTCGTGCTGGACGCCAGCCGGGGCTCGCCGATCATGGATTCCCTAATTGCGGCCATCGCTCTCGCCGTAGCTGTTGTGCCTGAAGCTCTTCCGATTATAATCAC
>JAQTXY010000096.1 GCA_028688535.1 Methanothrix sp.
CTCGACCGGCCCATGGAAGAGAGAAATGAGATTGAACAGCAGACGGTAGCAGCCTTAAGCCATCTGCAAGGCGTGGTTCTCTATATCCTCGACCCCAGTGAGCACTGCGGTTATCTTATCGATTCACAGCTCTCTCTGGCCGAGGACCTCAAGAGATGGCTGACACTGCCTGTTCTGGTTGTGGCCAATAAGGCAGACATATTGAGCTTGGGAGAGGATAATGATATGATGAAAATGTCCACTGAGACCGGCCAGGGTGTCAATGATGTGCTGGATAAACTCGTCAGCTTGCTTGATGCCATGCCGCCCTATGTTGCTCCGGGTCCCGATCCGGAAGAAGAATATATGGTTCCCAGCCGGAGAACATAAAGCCGCTCGAAGAAGCATCCCTCTTCTGCCACCACCTTCGCAGTAAGCCCGGCAGCCTTTGCCGTCTGCTGCACTTCTGCCAGGCCCGTCAGGCTGGATATGAGCAACAGTGCTCTGCCTTCAGGCCGCAGGTGCCCGGCCAGATCCTCAATGAACCGATCCACCGTTTCACGCCCGCTCTCGCCCCCGTCCAGGGCGCGGTCTATCCAGTGGCCGGTCCTCTCCTCCGGCTGGGTGGGCAGATAGGGTGCATTGAAGATGATCAGGTCGAACTTTCCTTTGATTCCCTGGAATAGATCTGCTCTTATGACTTCAATTCCTCTGGCTCTGGCCGCTCGGCCGGCGTGGGGATTTATGTCTGTGGCCAGGAGGCGAGAGACCTTCGGGCTCAGCTCCTGGGAGATAAAGCCGCTGCCGCAGCCGATCTCCAGCACGCTGTCCACGGGCTCGGCCTCGGCTAGTGCTGCTCTGAGGAGTAGAAAAGTGTCCTCGGCGGGCTGGTAGACTTCGTCATAGCTGATGGGGGCGAGAGCGTGCATTGATGATGGGCTCATTTTGCGATGGGGGAAAATAAAGCTTGGCTTTCGAGCCAAGCAAGTGCATCACAAGAATCACTGCAATCATGATCAAGATGCCTATGATTTCGTATCATCTCCCACCGTGAGCTAAAAATGGATTAAACCGGTAAATTAGCTTTTGTACTATTCCAGTCAATACTCAAAGAGTTGAGCAGAAAAGCTATATTGTCAGTAAGGCACAAAAAGATCATACAAGGAATCCGTGCGCCTTTGGATGAGTTTACCTTAATGGCAGATCCTCGGAAATTGGTGCACGACGGTCAGATGTCCCAATATGAATGAAAAAGATGTACGTTGGAATGAATACCTGAGGTTAGGATCCCCCTATCGACCGGCTATACCTGAAGTTGCATTGATCCGTGAGTATTTCCAACTTGTAAGTGATATATATGGTATGTATCTAGCTATAACCACGTCTCTCGAATTCTTGGTAGTTCGAATTAGAGAACAGCAAGTTCAGAACACAACGGATAACAATACAACAATAGAAGAATTAGATAAATTATTCCTATCCGTTGAGTTGAGCAATTGCAATGATCCAAATAGATTATGTTCCCGACCTATACCTACTTATATGTGCTCCCAAGGTGGATTTAAGGAGAAAAATGCACTCGGCGGTTTTAATCAAAGAATGGTCGGAAATATGTGTTTAGTACTGATATATCAATATTGGGACGATCATTATCGCAAAAAGATAGCTGAATATGCCAAGCGTGAAAAGGACGACATCAAATTAGATATCATGGGTGATTTAAGAATCCTTCGTCATTCAATAGTACATAATAAGGGAGTCCTGTCGGATAGGAAAGGCTTCTGCAAAATTCTAAAATGGTACAGTGCTGGTGATGAAATCAGCATGGATCTAGGACAATTCGAGGAGCTAATACACCATGTTGAACTTGGATTGAGCAAGTTATCTCAAGATATCGAAGATAATGTCCTAGGCGGTGTTTAGGCTGCCTCAGTTAGTTATCCCTACCACCAAGCCTAGAAGTGGCAAAGAAAAGAGACAGTGGCAATTCAGGAGGAGGGATTAGGTAATGCCTTTCGATCTGACGATAGTAAATCAGTTGTCTCCACCGTTGACAAATACGCTGATCGTTTCAGGAAGTGCTTTGTTTGGGGCATTAGTAGGTGGATCAATCACCTATTTTGTCGCATATAAAAGGCAAAAATACGAGCTAAGACGAGATGCATACTTGGCATTTATCGATCTCCGTATTAAAGGGAGTCATCCAAGCCCAGTTGGATGGACCAAAGACCCCTTCTTCAGTCGAGAGCTTTTTCTTGCTAAGTATAAAATTGATCTTATTGGGTGCAATCAGATTAAAGAATTGTCAACTAAAATGATACTCGCGTTATATCCCGATGCACCAATTATTGATGATGAATACAAGCCCACTGCGACCCTTACAGAGGGCGAAAAGGCCAAGATGATGCTTGATACTACAGGAAGGTGGAATACATTTAAAAATATTTGCGACAAAGAACTTAAGCCCGCAATCCAAAAAGAACTAGAAAGCTGGTGGCCCTTTGATCCACTGCACTCAGGAGGATAATTTATGGTGAAATTTTGATCCGGATCGTAAATGTGCGCTTGTTAATTTCAGGCAAGTACACGATTAAATGTTTAGGGTGAACTCATTAATGCTTTCTCAACGTAACCAAGGCGTTCTTGGGCCCGCGCGCGCCCTGCAAACTAGCAAAAAGGTTGCCTGCGCCCCAATTCAGCAGATATAAAAACAAAAATCCAAGTTCCGCCCTGTCTTCAGGCGGAACCTGCCAGTCTCTTCGCTTCCAGCTCCTGGAGCTGTGCCACCCTCATCTGCACCACATCCATGGCATCCTCGAACAGTTTTCGATCTATCTTGATGCCGAAGAATTTCTGCAGCTTCTGCGGCGGAGTCATGCTGCTTCCCGCTGAGAGATAGGCCATATAATTCTCATTGAACTTTTGCGGGTCTTCCTTGTACATCTTGAACAATGACAGGGTTATGGCTTTAGAGAGGGCATAGCTGAAGGTGTAGTAGTTGTTGGTGAGATAGATGTGGCTGATATAGGTCCACTGGGCGCTGTCCTCCGGGTAGTAGTCCACCAAACCGCTGCGATACTCCCTGGACAGGTTGGTCCAGAGCAGGTTAAGCTCGCTGCCGCTCACATTTTCTTTTTGTCGGCAGAGCTGGTGCGCCTTGTCCTCAAACTCGGTGATCATGGGCTGGAAGGTGAAGTAGTTATCATAATCACTAACAGCCTCTGCCAAAATTGCCTGGGCCGTATCCTGGTCGTAGTTCTTCAGGGCATAATCCACAAAGAGCTCCTCATTAAAGGTCGAGGGGATCTCCATCTCGTACTCTGTTCCGGCACAATAGAGGTAATCAACATTCTTGCCCATCAGATAGAAGTTGATGGCATGACCCATCTCATGAGTGAGGGTCTTCTGGTCATCCATCAAACCCTTGAAGTTCATGAATATCAACGCCGGACGCTGCAAAGCGCACATATCCTGGCAGTAGCCTCCCGGCTGCTTTCCGCCCTCGGGATTGGGGTAGACATCCATTGAGCCGCTGGTCGTTGTCTTTACGAATATGTCCTGGAAGGCCGGGTCCATTGCCGCATAAGAGGCGGATATATTGGAGAGCGTCTCCTCGTAGCCGTATTTCTTATCTGGATTTTTCATAAGTTGAAGCAACAAATCATAAGGCTTTAAGATGGACAGATTCATCCTCGTCTTTCGAAACTCATAGTAGCCGTCAAAGTCGTTCTTGCGCTCCTTGAAGACCTGGTTCATCGTCTCTACCTGCTCTTTGGTGAGATGGGTCTCGAACATCTTGGCGTCGTAAGAGTCAGAGTAATTCAGCTCCCGGGCTAGAAGGTCATCTAATCTTGATTTATTGCCGTAGATCTGGGCCATTCTCTCAGATTCGTTAATGAGATGGTAGAATCGTTTGTCGTATCCCATCTTTCGGTTGTTTCGGTTGCTGTCTGTGGAGAGAAGCTCCGAGTAGGTCTGAGAGTTAATAGCCAGCTCTCTTCCGTCCTCCAGAGTGATATTTCCCGCAACGGTAACATTATTGGTTACCGTCTTCTCCGCCTCAGTATTGATCTTCATAAGCTGGTTGGAAATATCAGCCAGGTAGGCGGCATGCGTCTCATTTCTGGGTCGGTGATCGCGATAGCGCTGGTAGCTGTTCTCCAGGTATGCTCTGTATTTTTCCAGGGCAGGCTGCTCTGAAAACAGCTTTTCCCATTCGGCGGAGGGAAGCGACTTGAGCAATATTTCGGCAAAGGATGTGGCCTTGGCATGCTGCGTGTATAAATTCTGCACATCCGAGATAAAATTCTCGAAGAATTTGTCGTTGACATTCAGGCTATTTTGGGCATAGGCATAGGCCATAACCACGCTTAAATTCCGGCTGAAGTTCTTATTCGCCTCGATATATTCCAGCAAAACCTTTCCGGTGAGATTCTGAAATAGAGGGCGAAATGTAGAGTTAATCTCTTGTGACTTATTTTGAAGCGCTTTGAATTCTGCAGTTGCCGTATCTTTATCCTTAAATAAGGTCGATAGATCCCAGGATGTGGTGATTTTACTTGCATTCTGTACTGTCACCCTATTTTCAGGAGATACAGCAAGGCAAGAACCACTAATCAGAAGCATAATTGCAATGAGCATGGCCGATATTAATAATCCTTCTGCCGACTTGATCATTCTTCCACCTCGAATGGCAAACGAATTGGCACACCACTATAAATAATTGAGTTTGCTTGATTTGCATGGCCCCACGATGAAATATAAATAGAAAAAGCCGGATCTATCTGCCTCGTAGGGTAAGGCTGGAGACTAAATCAGAGGAATAAATGATGAATAAATATCCAATAGTTGTACTGGTCCTGCTCCTGGCAGGAATAGCTCTCATCCTGAACTGTGCCAGTATTTCCTGTCCTTTTGCTGGAGACGAGGGCTCTTGCCAGGTAAACGGAAGCTGTAGTGGGAATTGCGGCATAAATTGCAGCGGAAATTGCGGCGAGAACTGCACCTGTCCCAATGGAGTCACAGACGCTCAAAATAACTCCACCGGAGAGAATTGCAGCGCTCTGGGGTCTTGCCCCATAAAAGCACTGTCCACGGGAGAATGCCGCTAGTAAGGACATCATCGATAGACTTTTATGGACGATTGTATTCTTGATGAGGAAAGGTGATCCTGGCTTGATGGGTATCAATGAGATGGGATTCGAGGTCTTCGAGGAGATGCTCGATTATGCAGACGAGCTGCAAATTCAAGTCCAAGAACTTGATAACGGGACTGTAGTGGCTGATGCAGGCGTAGAGGCTCATGGCGGCTATGGTGCCGGAGTCTACCTATCTCGCCTCTGCATGGCAGATCTGGCGGAGATTCAGCTTACGCCCTTCGATATCAATGGCATTTTGCTGCCTGGCATTCAGGTGGCAACAGACCATCCGGCAGTCTCTTGCATGGCCTCCCAATGCGCCATGTGGCAGATCAAGGCGGACAAGTACTTCGCTATGGGTAGCGGTCCGGCGCGGGTGCTGGCCAGAAAGACCCGCGACCTCTACGATAAGATTTGTTTTGAGGAGTCCTCTGATGTGGCAGTCATCGTTTTGGAGTCAAACAAGCTGCCTGACGAGAAAGTCTCCGCCCTCATTTCGGAAAAGTGCGGCATCGATCCGGCTGACCTGAGAATTGCCGTGGCGCCTACGGACAGTGTAGCCGGGCTGGTGCAGGTCTCGGCGCGCGTGGTGGAGACGGGCTTGCATAAACTCTTTACCATGGGCTTTGACATAAACACCATCAAGTGCGGCTGGGGCCGGGCTCCCATCTCGCCCATTACCGGCGACGCTACCATGTGCATGGGCTCCTCCAATGATGCCATAATTTATGGTGGGGAGACTTATTACACCCTGGAGTACGAGAACCTGGAAGAGCTGCAGCAATATCTCAAAGGCATGCCTTCTTCTGCCTCTCGTGATTGGGGAACACCCTTCTATAAGACCTTCAAGGCGGCGGGATTTGATTTCTTCAAGGTGGACCACAACGTCTTCGCCCCGGCCAAGGTTGTCATGAACGAAATTTTGTCGAGGCGCACATTTGTGAGCGGCAAGGTAAATAAGGACGTATTGGCTGAGTCCTTCAATCTGCAATAGCTAGATAAGCTTGATAAACATCTAAGGTAGATGAAATGAAAACTCCCGAGTGCGACCTCAAGGGCCATGGACCGTGCCGCGGCTCTATATGCCAACGTGGCTTAAGCCTCAATCACATGTGCGACCAGCACATCAGGCTGCAATCATACTGGACCGGACATAACCCTGGCAAAAGACTTACCGATTGGCTGGATGGACTGGCAAATGAGGAAATAGAAGAGGCATTAAGGAATGCTCCCATTCGCGGAAAGCACTGGCAAGTGATTGATATGCCATCCGACGAAGAGTAAACTCCTTTTATTATTATATTTTCCCTTTTTTCACAGCCTTTTACCTATTTTCCTTACTCGGCATTTTATGCGTTATTGCTTTTGGCAATTAGACCTAATTGGTAATTTAATCTAAATTCATTTTACATTTAATCAGCATTTTTGACATATCCACCCCATTTTGTCCGCTGATTTTATTACTCATTTGATCCACATGTAAAAGGAGCACAATAGTGGAAACGGAGGTGAAAATCGATGGATATTATGTCCCAAGTATATGCAATTATTATCTTTGGAGCTATGGTTATTCTACTGCCCTGGGGATTGAATAAATGGTCTGACACCAAGGCAGGTGTAAGGTAGGCTTTTGAGGCTACAGGTTCTGTCCTGGGTTGGTCCTGAGTTCTGCCAGGACTCATCTGTTTTTTTAGCTTGAATCAATCATATCCAGGGAAATACTCCTTGCGAGTCTGACTCACAGGGATTTTCATCTCTTCGAGAACAATTTGCATGGCATCTACCATTCTTTGGGGGCCACTGGTGTAGAATACTCGTTCGGAGTAATCGGGCAGCATTTGCCTGATCATATTGGCATCGATTCTGCCGACCCGGCCTTTCCAGGAAGGACCGGGACGGGTCAGGGTATTAATGATCGTGAACTTGCGATTTTTTGCCTTGATGGCCTCGAATTCATCTCCAAAGGGAATATCATCCTCCTGCCGGTTGGAGTAAAACAGGACGATGTCGGTTGGAAGGCTCTTGTCAGTGCAGTATTTGATCATGCTGCGCAGAGGCGTTATGCCTATTCCCCCAGAGAGCATGGCGATCTTCTCGTACTCCCCACGAAAGGTGAAGCGACC
>JAQTXY010000097.1 GCA_028688535.1 Methanothrix sp.
CGGTATATTTTGGGGCTCTGATATGCCGCTAGCAGCTGATCTTTGATTATAAGAGCGCTATTGGGATTCATCATGCCCACACGTAGTCGAAAATCTCCTGGGATCGATACCAATCTATCCAGTAATTTGCCCAGATCTGTTCCGATATCCGATCCATAAGCGGCTGTGTCCTGGGCGGTAACCTGCACCTCAGCTGTTCCCAAAGCTGTCAGCTTTTCCACCTCCATTGCTATATCTTCCACCCTGCGGCTCTTCAGCTTGCCCCTGGCCTTGGCAACTATGCAATAGCTGCAAGAACCGTTGCATCCTTCTGCCACATTGACGATTGCACACAGATCATCCAAAGGGGATGGGCCGTTGGACAAATCCCCACGGCATGGAGCATACAGCAACTCGCCATGATGTGGCTTAAATGGTCCACTAAAGAGAGCTGAGATACCGGCGGCAGAGGATCGATTCAGCAGTCCTTGCCGCTCACGGCAGCGTATGCCGCCGATCGACTCCGGCATGGCGACGGGAAGACACCCGGCCACAATCAGCCGCTCGCCTTGCAGCTGGCAGAGCCTTCGCACGACATTTCGCTCTGTCTTTTCCGTGACAGCGCAGGTATTCACAATTACCGCATCCGCTTCTTCCAGAGTTGATGGAATGTGACCCATCTCCTGCAAGGCCTTTGCCAGATCCTGCGAGTTTCCCAGGTTGGCGGTGCAGCCGAATGTCTCAATATAAAATTTCATGCCACTTCCGCAGCGATCTCTTCTCTACGCACTTGATATATTCCTACTATTATGCCCATTATGGCCGGAGCCAGGAAGAAACCACCTATGCCCGCCACCAGAGCTCCTCCCAAAAAGGAGAGCATTACCAGTAAAGGATGCAAGGAGGATTTAGCCGCTACCAGGTATGGCCTGATTAAGAGCTCCGAAGGCAGGTAGATGAGCGCGGAAGATATGAGGAAGAAAATGGCCGCACCTTGCATTCCCTCCGCGAAATATCGGTAAATTGTCACCGGAATTATGACCACCCAGGAGGTGAGGAAAGGGACCATTCCGGCCACAAAGACGATGCTGGCCAGGGCAAAGGGTCTGGGCAGACTGAAGGCATAAAAGATAGAAGCGGCTATGATGCTTCCCAAAATTGAGGTATAAATAGTGCCGATAAAGATGCCGCTCAGGATATAATCGATCCGGCTTATGTATTTTCTATACGCCTCTTTCTCCCTTTGCGGCAGCAAAGATATTATCGATTCCACAAAGCTCTCTCCATCCACCAGAACGAAATAGCATACCGGGATGGAAACTATGAAGTTGATGATTCCCAAAGAGGCAACTCTTCCAATGTGAAAGACAGGGATGGAGGAAGCAATGGGGGCAATGGTGCTTGCGGCATTCTCCAGGCTGCTGGTTAACAGATCCTTCATCCAGGGTGTCATATCCCGAGAGGTCTGCGTCGTTAGAATTCCTAAAGCAGTTCTGATCGCCTCTTGGTTCTTGGCCAGGATCAAGATCTGGTTGGCAATCTCAATCATTCCCATGCCAAGGATCAGAAAAATGGGCAATACTATGCAAAAGGCAGCTACCAGCGATCCCAGCCGCTTTCTTTTTCCGAATTTATCCCGGATGGGCTTGCCCACGTAGGCGAAGACAGTGCCCAGAATTATGCCGTCCATGAAGGGGAAGAAGAAATAGAAGATCAAGAGCACTGAAGCTAGAGCTATGATCAGCATTCCTTTGTGTTCTGAGCACCATTTACCGGGATCAAAGTCCATGCATCACAACTAAAAAGCAGATATTGTTTCCCTGATAGATATTTGTTATGCCTATGATATCAAGCGCATGCCAGGGCCAGCATCTCCTCCAATTTTTTTAGTGGCCTGCCGGCATCCATGTTCTGCGCAGCCACCCAGGCTTTCAGCTTCTTTATAGGCTTGCCGCAATCGATGATCTCTGCGGCCTTTTGCACGCCTTCTCCGAGGTCGCGGGCATGATCGGTGATGCAGAGTATTGGTGCCGCATTCAGGCATACGATGTCTCTCCTGCAGCTGTGATCCTCCCCAGACAAGACTCGCAGCAGCTTTATGGCTTCTGCCTCTCTGTCGCTGCTATAAAGGAGAGATGATTCATCTGCTTCTCTTAGCTCCAGATCCTGCGGATTTATGATATACTCCAGGATCGTTCCATCCTCGGCGAGTTCAGCTACAGAAGACTGACCTAAAGTGGAGAGCTCATCCATGCCACGCATATCATCCCTACTCCTGCCATGCACGACAAATGCCCTCTTGTAGCCGATCTCTCTCATGGACTCTGCGATCGGTCGCACCATCTCTTTTGCGTAGACACCCCGCACGGCGAAAATCGGCTTCGCCGGATTGGCCAGAGACCCAGCTACATTAAGGATTGTGCCGAATCTGATCTGAGATAAGATTCGGTAGAGGGCAGAGGGGTGAACTTTGGCGCTCATGCCGTTGAAGATGCCGATACCGGCGCGTTCAATGCTTCTTTTCACCAGATCAGCATCGCACTCCACATCAACACCTAGTGTTTCAAGGATATCGATGGCGCCGCATTTTGAGGTTATGGCCCGCGCTCCATGCTTGGCCATGATTATGCCGTCAGCGGCAGCCACCAGCGATGCAGCGGTGCTGATGTTGAAGGTCTTAATGCCGTCCATGCCCGTGCCGCAATTCTCAACGATAGGGCCATTTACGTCAGGACGGACACGAACTGTATCAATTTCAAAAATGGCATCCCAGACGCCGGCGATCTCGGCAGGCGTAGCTCCCTTGGCGGTTATGGCGGCCAGGAATGCGCCCTGCTGCAAATCGGGCTGCTGGTTGTTCAGAATCAGCTTAAAAAGAAAGGACGCCTCTTCTCGTGTCAAGTTGCTGCCCCTGATCAATCGATCCACCTGGCTGCCAAAGTATCTCAGACTATCTTCCATTGGAAAATCCCTTTCTCCATAATTATAAAATGGTTCAAGACGACTTATCTATCCGATAGCTCATGCAAACAACTGATTTCATGCCGTTTCTTTGAGAAGAATGGGAAAATGCATCCTCAATTCCATCAAGATTGGTCTTCTTGGTAATCAGCCAGTCGGCTTTGATCATACCGGATGTTAAAAGCTCTACAGCCTGCCGGTTTTGCCGGCTGGTGCACCCGTAGGCCCCAATGACGGCAAGCTGATGATAATGAATAGAGCGAATATCAATTATCTCCTGATAGTTTCCAAAGGCCGGTCCTGAGAAGATGCAGACTCTCCCACCTGGGGAGAGAAGCTTGAGAAGATCGCCATCAGTTCGCACCTCGGGCGTAGCGGTAATAATGACGTCCACCCCAGCTCTGCCAATCTCCTCGGCCAGGATGGCTGTGCCGGATTCCTCTGCCAAATCGACTACTATCGCGCTGGTGTGCTTTTTTAGCAGGCTTATGCGATCAGGATTTTTCTCTGCTATTATTATCTTCTCGGAGGCGTGATGCTCGGCTAAAAGGGCGTGCAGAGCGCCGATGGGACCGCCGCCGTAAATGAGAACGCGGCTCCCCTGACCGACGCGGGCCTGCTCCTGGCCATTGATGCAGCAGGCCAATGGTTCTGCCAGAGCTGCAAGGCACGGATCTGTTCCTGGAGGCAGAAGGTTCACGCCGCCGGAAAGGCTCTGCCTGGGCAAGGCCAGGAACTGGGCAAAGCCTCCATCACAATTGAAACCCAAAATCTTTACGTTGGGGCAAAGGTTATCAGCTCCCCGCTGGCAGGGGCTGCATTTTCCGCAGGCAATGCCTGGCCATAGCTGTACTTTGTCTCCTTCGACCAGGGACGAGTCTGAATCAACCTCGACGATCTTGGCTACTATCTCATGCCCCAGCACGCGGGGAAGATCCAGGTCTCGATGGCCATGCTCTCGCATCTTGAGATCAGTGCCGCAGACAGCACAGGCCAGGATCTCCAGCAGGGCGCCACCTCTTGGGGTCACCGGATCAGGAACATCGTCCTGCTCCATGACACCCGGAGCTTTTAGAACAGCAGCTTTCATTTCTTGGGAAGCTCCACCGTCATGAGCACGCGGTCCGTCTCCTCAACGAGCTGCATCTGGCTAAATCCATAAATCCCGGCCAGAAGGGCCGCTCCACCCATGCCCACGCCCTCTTTGACGTAGCCCTGAGCATAGATCTGCACCGGTGGGATTTTAGAGTTCTCCAATCCCGGATCTGAGTAATAGTAAGGCCGACCGGTAGATTCGACGATCTCCCTGAAGTTGGCCGTCTTGTCCTCCACGATATATTTGGTGGTGGCAATGGAGATGTCTCCCTCGATCTTCAGGGCTTTTCCCAGGGCCAGCACCGCGGCCATCTGTGTGCCGCCGGCTAAGACCACCCGGCAGCCCCTCAGGCCCTGCATGAGTCCCAGAGCCGCGGCCATCATGGGATCGCCCACTAGCTCGATTGCTTTAAACGGATCGTTCTTCAGGCTAGCGATATTGATGCCGGCCCTCTGAAATGCTTTGGTCACCACGCTTTGCTTGAGAGCAGTGGGATTGGACTGGAAACTGCTGCTCACATTGACCTCATAGCCCAGAGCCCAGAGAACGGCCATAGCTGTGGTCGTGCCTCCGGCGATAGACTCACCGATGAAGACACAGTCTGAGAGTCCGGCAAGCTTCTTTCCAAGCATTGCGCCATTTTCGTAGAGCATACGGGCCTGTGCAACCGCGGGATCATGGCGAATGTCGCTGCCCGCAGATCCTCCCAGCTCTGCATAGGGGACGGCCGGCTTCTTACGCAGGCCAGAAGCCACGAATAAAGAAGGAATGCCGGTCAGGTTCAAAGCTGCCTTGGTGACGATCGCCGGAGTAGGTGAGCCGCCTGGTGCTTCCGGCAGCTCTGGCATGGTGATGATGCGGTTGGTCTCTACCAGCTCGGCATCGGCGCCCGGGGTGTAGTCGGTCAGCTCCGGCGTGGTTCCGGCGGCAGATAAGCCGGGGATCTTGCCTGTGTCGGTATTGGAGATGATACAAAGAAATAATGGCCGCTGGGGCAGTGGCTCGAAATCGGGATAAATCCAGTTTGGCATGATTCTAACCTCAGTCTGCAACTATATGAAACCAACGCCAGTAGACTTAATTTAACTAAATTTGTGTTGTTTAGTGCACAAGCGAGCTTTGGCGAGAAGTCTCAATTTATCATTGTCGCGAACCTTCAATCACGATTGCCATTATTAATTCCGACTTTATTTGCTAGGGCTCGATAGCCTCGCGGCCTGCAAAGCCAAATACAACTCACCCAGAAGTGGCTTGGACCTAGAAAAACAACCCATTAGGATATGCTAATGCTCTGGAGTAGAACTGCATGCAAGAAAATAGATATACTAGGAGGGGATTGGCAATGAAGGCGTTACGTGCATATACCGGTGGCTTGGATAGCTTTAGATATAGAAATCTTGGGGCCAACGGTTGATGAGGATAAAGCTAAAAAGCCGAAAGACAAAGGCAAAAGCGAAGATCAATAACCAAAAAGGAAGAGTGTGAAATCATGAGTGAAGCCAGAGATAGAAAGATGAAACGCGAGCGCAAATTCGAAATGCAAAAGGCCGAAAAAGTCCTGCGAGCATGCAGGAGCAGGAGAGGCTATGAGCTCTTTGCTGAGCCGGAGAAGAAAAAGCAAAAATAGAAGCGATAGAGGTTATCTAGGAGGCTCTTCTTTTTTTGGATGATTACTTTCGCCAGGCATTGGCGATTTTTATTTTATGCAATCTTTTCATAATTGCTCCACGATCTCAAGGATAGGCGCTAATCAAAGAGAACTTGATATAAGGAAATATCCTTGGACTATGCCTCGATCTTAACGCAAAGGTCAATGCTCTCGCAGAATCATCATCTCTGAAGAATAGGGGCTGCCTCACATGGTGGATTCGACCCGCGGCCTCGGAGATTCTTGAATGCCATAGCTCCTGCGTTTGGGAATCGATTGCAATGGCTGATCCGAAAATTCCCCGGCAGTTACATGAATGGCATCTGCATGTCATCTCCCATGGAAATGAACTGTAGAACAGGCCGTAATCAATGGTGATCTCTTCACCACTCTGGATGTCTTTAACTGCGATGTCACAGTAGAGACCATCAACGAACAAGGAAAGAATATTGGCATCACAACTATGATTGGCATCCCCCTCGGTTACAATCCAATTTCCGTCTTCCTCCTCTACCCCGAGTTTGTATATTCGGTTTTTTTCGAAATTAGATAATGACTGAAATTCCTTTTTGGAGACATAGACATCATTGCTGGAATAATAGAATACGATAGTTCCTTTTGATATTGGCTCCCCAGCAAATATGCCCTCACCATCGATGCAACTGCTATTTTTATAAATTTTAGTTAAATACACAGGAAATCCTTATCCCAGGCTGATCTAGCTGTAATTGCAGGAGAGAAACAGAACTATATATATATTGACTTGGCCTCTAAACCTGAGTGAACTTGTAGGGTTGCGAAGGATATATTGTTATATCAGAAGTTAAAACACATAGTAGGTCTAAAGAGTTGATAGCCAAAAACCCCGTTGCGATCGATGTTGAATTGCTGCATGGATGATGAATTATGCAATCCTCAGGTGAAGCGAGAGAATTTGCCGATGATTCTCTCTCTGCCGGCGGCTTCAGATCCACTGTAGGGGCCGGGTCTGCTTCAACGGGTTGGATCTTGCCTTTTCGTTATTCAGTGGCTGTTGGAGCCTTAATTATTATCTCTTTTTACCTGACGATGATGGCATTGAGCGCTAATCAAGAGGCAAGTACCATTTTTACAGATGTTGTTACATCCATCATTGATTTCATCGTCACTCTGGCTCTGTTTTATTGTTCCATCTACTGCTATTACCATGAAAATGAGGTCTTCTTAGCCTGGCTGTTCTTGGCAATAGCCAGGCTCGACTTCACCATTGCGGATACCATTTGGGCTTATACGGAAATCGTCCTTCAGCAAAGTCCTTTTCCCTCTATTGCTGACTATTTTTATATAGCATATTATCCGATTTTTCTGCTCGGCATCATCTTTCTGCCCAGCATAAAATTCTCCACTAGCGAGCGGCTTAAGATGATGCTGGATACGGGAATCGTGATGATTTCCGCGATTCTTGTCTTCTGGAGTCTCATCATCTCTCCCACTATTAAACAATCCGGAG
>JAQTXY010000098.1 GCA_028688535.1 Methanothrix sp.
TTTATTTCTTAATCAATCCCACAATGATCAGCAAGACTATTGCTCCCAGGATGGAAGTGATCCAGCCGCCGATGCCGGAGGTTCCAAAGAATCCACCGAAGATAACTCCTCCGACCATGGAGCCTACGATGCCCACCAGCATGTTTCCTAGCAGGCCGAAGCCGTGACCCACCCAAACCTTTCCTGCAATCCAGCCGATGATAGCCCCTATAATCAGCCAGCCGATGAATGAGAATATGCCAAACATATTAGTTCCTTGCAGGTAATTCTATAAATTATTTTGGGAGAAAGTGGGAGATTCCAGGATCCAGCTTCAGGCAGATATCTCCACATGGAAGGCTCTCGTGTCTGCCACAATATTCTCCCAAGACCTCTTATAGACAAAATAGATGGTGCTCTTTCCCGGATTTAGGGGCAGGAAGACAAAGGAGGAAGTTCCCCCTGCGCCCACCCGCTTCGTCTCTGAAGTGGCCCCTTCAAACTGGGCGCTCTCCAGTTTGAGCAGGACATAATCGTAATCTGCCTTCCACTCATAACCTGTAGTGGGATTGGCAGGAAGGGAGATGGTAAAGGGCTCATTAACCTTGGCACGAATGAGTTCTATTTCGGTCTCCTTTTCTTCAGGCATTCGGTAATTATCTGCTGGATACATCAGGGGATAAAAATCTATATTTTTTTCGTTCAATATCACTGGCTGATCGCCAATTCCATCGTTATTCTCATCAGTTTCATTGTAATCAGCCCAGTAGTTGCCCAGGCGGCTTATTTGCACCCGGCTGTTGCACATGTAGTTGATGCCTTCACTGGAATTCCAGGATGCCGCATCATTCGGGCAGACGCTCTTCTTGCCAGCAAAGTCATTGAGGTAAATGCTGGCAGGAAGCACGACCTCAAGAGTGCAGTTCTCACTGTTGGAGGACAGGCCAGCCTGACTGGGGCCGGCAGGGCCACCGATCTCAAAGCCCTGTAAGATAGCCCCGTATCCAGCCAGGATCACCCGGCCGCCTTCCGGCGCAAGAACGGGTCTTCCCAGACCTGTATTCAGGCCGCGCAGGAAGACATTCTTGCCGATGAGGAGCGACTCGTTGTAGATGCCGCTCTCCACCCAGATTGAATCCTGGGGTGAAGCGGCATTGAGCGCGGACTGGACGGTCGTGTAATCACACCCTTGAGAGCAGACCCTCGTCTGTGCAAGAGAGGGCAAGAAAAACAGGGGGAGTGCCACAAGGGCCAGCAGGAGGGCAGGAAGAAATAATCTTTTGTAATCGGGCATGGTATTGATAGTAAACCCCTCAAAATTTATAGTCTTTCCAATGCAAAGGAAATAATCATGTCGGGAAATGTCTTGGGTGAGAGAGAGCTGATCTTGCGCATATCTGAGATCCTGGGTGGTGTGGAGAACGACGACTGCGCGATGATTGATGCAGGCGAGCGCTATCTGGTGGTTACTACGGATATGCTGCATAGGAAGACGGACTTTCCAGACATCATGAATCCCTGGCAGATGGGATGGATGGCGGTGGCCGTCAACCTGAGCGACATCGCCGCCATGGGCGCAAAGCCAGCTGGGGTGCTCATCGCTGCTGGACTGCCGCCAGAGGCGGACCTGTATTTCATCGATGAGCTTTTCTCTGGTTTTGGCGACTGCGCCGCCTACTACGGCACGCGCATCATCGGCGGCGACACCGACTCGCATGATGAGCTGACCATCACCGGAACTGCCCTGGGATTCGTGGAGAAGGATCTGGTGCTGCGCCGCCGCGGCGCGCGCGCGGGCGATCTGCTCTGCACCACGGGCGCTCTGGGCGGCGCTGGCGGAGGGCTGTGGGCCTGGCAGCAGGGAGTAGAAAGCGATCTCATCACCAAGCTGCTGGAGCCAGAGCCGCGTCTCGCCGAAGGCCGGGCCCTGGCGAAAGCCCGGGCGGTCACAGCCATGATGGACAATAGCGACGGCCTGGCGCTCTCCCTCTCTGACCTGGCGCAGTGCAGCCATGTGGGCTTTGTGGTGCAGGAGGAGACGCTGCCGGTGGCCGCAGGCCTGGTGGAGATGGTAGGGGAGGAGAAGGCGCGGGAGTTGGTGATGAGCGCGGGCGGGGACTTCGAGCTGGTTTTCACCGTGCGGCCGGAGGGGCTGGAGGCAGCCCGGCGGGCCTGCGCCCTGACGGTGATAGGAGAGGTGGTGGAGGAAGGGATCTGGATGGAGCAGGGGGGCCAAAGGCGACGGATGGAGGCAAGGGGGTACGAGCACAGGATCGGAGGGATGAAATGAATTTTATTATGAGAGAACATCCGACCCGGCCAGGAGTGGCTCTTCCCCTTTCGGAGTTCGGGGCACCTGTGCACCAAGACTGCATTCAGGACCGCCTGGCAGAAGAGGCCGGGATCCAGGAGGTTTCGCGCAGGAATAAGTTCTCCCGGTAGAAGGCAACGCCACAATCCTCAGGCGCAGCCATGTGGTGAATGTGCTGATGGCCGGGCATTGCCGGTGCCCATGATCCAGAAGCCGGGTGGGGCACAAAAGGCTCTCTACGACGGAGATCTACGTCACCTTGGCGCAGGGGCTGGCGAAGTTGGCGTATGATCTGCATGGGTTTGGGCCGGTGAATGCAAGAATTTAAAAGCTGCACGATTAGAAGAGATGTGCGTATAACCTGCAAACCTTACTGCCCATTTTCTCGTTTGGGTTGGTCGGTCACAAATTCGGTTCTGGCAAACAACCTATTCTAAGACACTAAAGAATGATTTATAGACAATTGCCAGTTATCGAATTACCGGCATCTGTGAAATTATAAAAACGCTGCAAAACCCGCCGCGCAACATCAGACCTTACGAGGGCGAAAGTGTATCTATAAAAGTATCTTGGGCTCTTATACCGGCCTGAAGAGATACCTAATGCAGTACGTGCAACCTGTAAAAAGTTCCCGGACATTATGAAGTATTGCTATGAAAATGCCACAGAACTATTTTCGGAGAGCTGGTGGTCTCTCTAAAATCTTCGCTTACTCTCTAAATCTGCCAAAATAATTTATACTAAAAGTGCATTAATAATTGTGAGAGTTTAATTGCGAGGTTAAAGTATGAAGATTCTCTTGTCTTTGGTGACTACATGTCTGTTATTGTTGATTTCGCTGTCCACCTGTACCGCCAGCCTGGCTCAATTTGCCGGTGACTGGAGGAACGTTGACACAAATACTGGAGGAATAACCAAAATAAACATTGCTATCTCCGGCGACTCCGCCAATGTGCATGTATGGGGCAAGTGCCATCCCACCGACTGCGACTGGGGAGATGTTACTGCCTTCACCTTCTCTCCTGATGTTTCTTCCGATCCGATCAGCCAGGCGCAAGCATTGATGGCAAGATATGATGCCGGATTCTCAGAGACCACTCTCTTCATCAAGCCTCAGGGCAATAGGCTGTCGGTGCAGTCATACACTCGCTTCAAGGACAACAGCGGCAGAAGCAACTATGGTTCCAGCGATGTATTCCAGAAGAATGCAGCCATTAGTGCCACCGGCATGATCGCCGAAGTTCAGCCACTGCAAAAATTCAACAAGCTGGAAGTTCTTCCCATTACGAGAAAGATCGGAACAAGCTGATAAGATGAAGATGTTAAAACATACTAGAGGTCAAAATATGAGATTACTTTATCCTATCCTGACAGCAGTCCTGCTGCTTTTATTGACTACTACTGGCGGTCTTGCCGGTATGGCCCAGTTTGCCGGTTCCTGGACAAATGTAGATACCAATACCGCAGGCATCACTAAATTGGATATTGCCGTCATGGGCACAAACGTGAATGTACAAGGTTGGGGCAAGTGCCACCCCACTGATTGTGATTGGGGGACGGTGCAGGCTCAAGCCTTTGCTCCCGGCGTCTCCTCTGACATCACCAGTGGTGCCGATACCCTGATCGCTGTCTTTGATGCCGGATTTTCGGAGACTACTCTGATCATAAAAACCGTCGGCAATCGACTTAATGTGGACTCTTACGATCGCTTTAAGGACAATAGCGGCAGGAGCAATTACCTGGCTAGCTATACCTTCCAGAAGGGTCAGGCGCCCGGAGGCACGACACCAGGTGGCGTAACTCCCGGTGGAACGATTCCCGGCAGCGTGCCGGCTATGATAGATCTGACCGGAGTTTGGAACTGCGATGACGGCGGCATTTACTATGTTCGCCAGCTAGGAACAACTGTCTGGTGGTATGGCGAGCTGGATCCCAATGCACCGAACTGGTCTAATGTCATGCGTGGCACTATCAGCGGCAATATGATCAACGCAGACTGGAGCGATGTTCCCAAGGGAAGCGTTATGCAGAACGGCAATCTGGTCTTACAGATCGCGTCCAATAACAGATTAGTAGCCGTTTCCAAGACAGGAGGCTTTAGCGGATCGGTCTGGACGAGATAAGAAATGGAATATTTAGGCGACGTTCTGGTCTCCTGATACTTTTTCCCTTGGTATTCTTTTTCACCTGGTGCAACATCGGGGACATTATGAGGTCGAAAGCATATTTATAAAATTATCTTCAGCTCTTACATGTGTCTCGATGTTGTATAATCGACTATGGATAACTTGCAAATCAGTCCAACCCTCGTCGAGCTGGACTCCCACATACTCCCAGGCATCTAGAGAGACAATAAAGTTGCCCTTCATTTTTCCGATGCTATTTAACCACAGGATATTATTCTACGGATGCATTCAGGCTAAAACCCCCAGGGTGTGCGCTATGGTAAACATGCCTACAAGAAAGGCAACCGGTCCTATCACTATTGGATGACTACATGGAGAGGGGGCGGGAAGATGCGGAATGTGCATCTGGGGAACTGTGGGAAGATAGATGAAGATACCGCCAAGCAGAAAGCCAGGTCGATGAAAGCCGCGGTCTTGGCGATCAACTTGTAGGATTGCGAAGGACGAAGCGGGGAGTCCCCATCCTTCAGGGCGCGGGAGGAGTTCACATAGCAAAAATTACCATGTAATGTCTATGTGCGAGCATTTGGAGCGTAAAGATCGAAGATTGGCCATTCCCTACGAGTCTGACGCAGACAAGACCGATGGAGAGATTGTAGAGGGCCTGATGGAAATAACAGCCCTTTCGCTCATAGATTTACTGGCAGACGAGCCCGCCTATGGATGAAGACCTGGACAGAAAGCCGCATAGAATGAAAGCCGCCGGCATCGGCGACCAAATCACGATTTAAATCGCAAGAACCCAGAGAGATATCATTGTGCGAGGTTCTAGAGCGCCGGATCATAGCCCAAGATCTCCCCTGCGACCTGGAAGAACCGAGCGATGAGAGAGGGATCATCAGATGGCTTATGAGACTCTCGCAGCAGGCGTTATCTAAATATGTAGATAATGAGCCTGGCATCTATCGATGAAAGGAAAGATCGTTGTAATCCCATTCCCTTTTACAGATTTGGGTTCAATTAAGCAGAGATTAACCCCAAACTTGCAGAATGATATAGGCTCTGAGAAATCGAGCCTTTAAAATCGATTTTGAGCCAGATATCTATAAATGAAGCTGCAGGCCTGGCCAGTCCTCAAGCCCCATCGCTCCGACATATATTGCCTCTCTCCTCCTTAATGGCTGGCGTTCTTTGAAGGAATGATAATGGGTCCGGCTATAAGTCTTTCTTTGGGAGAGCTTAGGATGAATGAAACCGAATGCTCATAGATCTCATAAAAGATGGATAAGAAGGAGGGAGGAGAAAGTCAATTGGATGTAGGAGGGAAGATGGCCATCGACTTTCGCCAATATACTATACGTCAATTGCCGAGATATAAGGCTTTCGCTCCAAGTTTATAGAAGACCTTTCACCACTCCAGAGAGAACTCATCAAGAGAAAGAGACATCAAGTTCCAGGCGGGCCAGCGCCAAAACCACAGCGCCCTTTGCAGAGGGGCCATTCACCGCGATAGTAAATGCCCTGATCCTGCCCGAAGCTCGACTTTAATAAGCCTGGCTCGAAGGCGATACAAGCGCTGGAATCTCACACAGAGCCCGTTTTGCTGGAATCCTTTTCACAGGGCCTCGTGCCCGCCCTCTCACCTTCGACTTCTACTTGTGCTGCATCATGTCCCGGTTGTGTATTATCGTGAGATCCGGCGGATTACTGCGCCTGTTACAGCGCGCTACTTTTTCAGCCCGACGAAATATCAGCTTCACAGGCCTACAGCCAAATGCAGTGCCAGGACGGCATACATCTTCTGCTGAGAAGGCGCAGGAGTTGGTGATGAGCACGGGCGGGGACTTCGAGCTGGTCTTCACCGTGCGGCCGGAGGAGCTGGAGGCGGCCCGGAGCGCCTGCGCCCTGACGGTGATAGGAGAGGTGGTGGAGGAAGGGATCTGGATGGAGCAGGGGGGCCAAAGGCGACGGATGGAGGCGAGGGGGTACGAGCACAGGATTGGGGAGACGAAATGAATTTCCGGCAGATTTTGAAGAAAGAGTCTGTCCACGACTGAGATCTGCGTCACGGTGGTGCTGGAGAAAGTGGTGCATGATCTTCGATTAGAAGTGTGTACAACCTGTGAGTCTCCTCGCCCATTTTCTCACTTGGCCTGGATGGTCACGAATTTTGGTTCTGGCAAACTACCCATCTGGGACACTATGGAATGCTACATCGACGATTGCGCGATACCGGAAAATCGCAACCCATGGCGGCAAAAATCGAAATAAAATCCGTCGCGCAACATCAGACCTTTCGACCTCGAAAGCATATTTATAAAATTATCCTGGGCTCTTATACTTACCTGACGCGATACATAATCCAGTACGTGCAACCTGCTAAGTTCTATAACATAGCATTCTGAGCAATTCCTCATGTTCTACCAAATAAAAAAAAGAGTGTATGCTTTATATTCAATGGATTGCATATTGGATGTATGGAGGATTCATAAGTATGAGATTTATGGTGTTATTCATTGCATCGTTGGTTCTGTTAGGCATCGTTTTCGCTGGCACTGCTACCTGTAAGTCAGACAATGCCAATCCTTTAGCTCCAGGACAGCAGCTAATAAAACCGGGAAATGTTGATGAACATAGCGGTGCTCCAGGGCAGACAGGATATAATCCTGGACAGGCAAAAAAAACTAAAGACAACCTGGTCGAAAGTTCCAGCTACAACATATCTTATCAGGAACAGACGAGTTCAGAGAGTT
>JAQTXY010000099.1 GCA_028688535.1 Methanothrix sp.
GGGTTCAGTCCAGTTTGGGTTGTGAAATCATATGAATAATTCAAATACTATAAAACCAGGATGGACGCGAAATAATTTCAGGACTCCACACTTGGCCAAAGACACAAAATATTTATAGCTAAGTTGAACTCATCTACTTCTTGGAGGTTTTGCATGAAAATTATTCCGACAGTAATCGCTTTCATTTCCCTGCTATGTCTGCCTGTTGTCTTTGCTGAGGATGTAAGCGTTGATCAGCTCAAGCAGATGATGACTGCATCCGCGAACAATCTCACCACGTATACCTACACTCGCTCTGCAGAAAGCACTATCATCTACAGCAATGAATCGCTCCAAGATAAATTTGCTGCTGAAAAAGCCACCGAAGGAAAGGTGAACCTGACGGCACAGTCCGGTGGGTGGAGCCATCAGCTTACAGATAATGAAACCGGGCAGGTCATCTCCTGGCAAGGATACTTCTTAAACGGCACCGAGTATTGGAAAGAGGGTGATAACTGGACCCAATTTGTCATCGACGATACTGATGCGGTTATGGCGGACTATAACGAGCTCCCCAGTCAAGTGGAACTCCTGATCTACAGCAACCTATCAATCACAGGCGCGGAGAACATTGACGATGAAGAATGCTACATAATTGCGGCAGAACCGATTCCCTTGCTCAAGGAGACCATCCTGGGAACGCAGATCTATGCCGCCTATCTCTCTTCGCCTTTCTCAATGCCAGACGAATTCGACAACAAGGACTTTGACCTGGACAATACCTCAATTTCGGGCAACAGCAATGTCAGAGTTACAGCCTGGGTTTCCAAACAGACCCAACTGCTCAGGAGAATTGAAATTGACTCCAGCTTGACACTTACACCCTCGATCCTCAATATTGAGGAGCAAGACTTTACCATACAGTCGACTCTGAAGGAGCGAACCGATTATGGCAATTTCGGTGAGAGCGTGCAAATAGTGCTTCCTTCGGAGAGCCAGAATTCTTCTACCCGCACGAAGGGTGCTGACTGGAGATGGGCAATCTTTGGACTGGTGGAGCCATAATCGGAGGGATAAATAGATGAAATTCTTCAAGAATATTCTCTTCTGCCTTTGCATGCTGGCATTTTTGTCCTCAAGCATGCTAGCTGGAATTGCACAGGATTCTGCCGATCAGGCACGCTCCTACTGCGTTAAGTCAGGCTATCTTTACAGTTCATCCCCCGGTGTTAATGATGGTCAAGGAATGTGCGTATTTCCGGATAAGAGCTGGTGCGATTCCCAGGCATTTTTACAGGGAACTTGCAGCCCTCATTTAAAGACAAATATCTTGCCGGCATATGTCTCAGAACCCGAAGCCATGTGGACGCAATCAGCCGAATCAATCTGCCGCGGCAGAGGAGGCAGTCTGAGGAGCGTTCATACGCCTTATGGTGATATTACTCTATGTGCATTTTCAGATGGAAGTACCTGTGATCTGAAATCTCTGGCAGAGGGAAGATGCGGCGGGGATATGTGGCTGGCATATGCTCGTTCCTGGCTTGATGCGCCGTAGATTGTTTATATTACTAATTATATTTTTTTATATTTTAATAAGTATTGACTTATAAAACAAATCTACCAAAATGTTATATTTGGGGAAAAATATCTATAAACTGGTAGATGATCGACAATGAACTCTGATGAAGTTTGGTTTTCTCACAGAGAAAAAATATTCCAGATTAAAGATGGGAAGGTCGAATGGACAGATGAGACGAAGATATGGAACTGGGATCACTGCACAATCACGCTGGTAAAATCTCCCAAGAAAAAGCTCAGAGTAGTGGTAAGGAGCAACGCCAACCGAAACCAAACATCGTTTAAGGTCAACCGGCCAATGACCCTGAGATATATGCTGGGTTTTGATATTGATCAGGTTTATCCGCTGAGGTGCGAGAGTCCGAATTTTAAAAATAACTCTGAAAATAGTAACCTCTCATGGACCGGTCCTGGAGATAGATGGGTATTTCAACTGGACGAAGATTATTGGATATGGGAGTATAAACAAGATGGGTCGGACGTTAACTCTTCTAATGTCTATAAGATCTATCAGGAGATACTAGGAAGTCTATCCAGCACGATCCAGGACGGCTTTGACCAGGTCTTCGATTTGCAGCCGAAAAGCCTGAGCGATAGGATGGTCATAGATCATCTCCAATCTCCACCCGGCAGTATGAAAGACCGCATTATTCCCGCAATATACCAGCCGGCAATAGATGGCTTAAAGAACTATCTTCGAGAGGTACATTGTGCTCAAAAAGATCTTGATGGTGGAATTTCTGAGGTCGAGGTCACTTTGATCTTTAATAACGAAGAATTAAGAAAACATCGCCTCCTGGATATCCCATATCGAGAGCTTCGCCGCTTGATGTATAACCGAGATAGCGATGTGGAGAGCTTTAAAATACATATCGACAGAAACAATATGAAAAACAATCGTTTCATCTTCAAAAACATCCACAGCATAATCGATGGCATTAACAATGACCTTAATGAGGATTCGATACATGGTGATCCGGAAGGTACGGGAAATGCGATCAGCTACTACTTAATCGACTATGGTCATCCGGTAATATTTGTGAACACCTCCAATCATGCTATGGCAGAGCATGATGCTAACCAGAAGCTATGGAAATGGGAGTATGTGCCTGGCGTGATGGATTCGCCGCTGATTCTGGGAAGCAAGACTCGCAAAGAGATAGATGCTGAATTTGATCGAGGGCAGGCAAATAAAACATGAGAAAGATCATCAAGATAGACCCGCAGCTTTGCAACGGCTGTGGCGAGTGCATCACCGCTTGTGCGGAAGGCGCCATCGAGCTAAAAGACGGAAAAGCCTATGTGGTGAGCGACAGCTTCTGCGACGGCCTAGGCGCATGCCTGGCCGTCTGCCCACAGGGTGCTCTAACCATCGAGGAGCGCGACGCCCCGGCGTTTGATGAGATGGCAGCTCAAGAGCATAAGAGTCTCTCTCAAAAGCATGGACAATTGCATCGTGCAAGAGGCGCAAATGAAGGCTCCGGTCATTTTGCGGCACTCACGCCCTGCACAGCTCCCATTACCTTAAAGCGAGATCAAAAGGCCCAGGCAGATTTTTCTCGCGAAAAGATTAAGCCCGGAGAAGATCATGCCAATGAGTTATGCGGCTGGCCCATTCAGATGAGACTGGTCCGTCCCTGGGCTCCTTACCTGCAGGGCGCTCGCCTGCTGGTAGCAGGAGACTGCACCGCTTTTGCCTATCCTGCCATCCAGCAGGACTTCATAAAAGGCCGCGTGGCCCTGGTTGGCTGTCCCAAGCTCGATGAGACCGGGCCTTTTGTGGAAAAGTTGGCCGAGATTATCAAGCAAAACGAGATCCAGGACATTGCTGTGCTGCACATGACTGTGCCCTGCTGCTCTCAGCTAGCCCAGCTGGTTTCTAAGGCCGTGCACATTTCTGGAAAAGATGTGCCTCAGAAAAGTTATGTGGTGGGAATTGATGGTAAACTAATTCTCTAATCACTCGAAAAGTTTTTACTGTTATAAAAGGAGAGTCATGACATGGATTTCAGCCGTCGTTTTGACATGGCAGCAGGATCTCTAGTCTTCCTGGTCTTTCTCGCCACAGTTTACCTGACCAAGGATTTCCTTACCACTATTTTGCTGAGCATAGTCATGGTGTTTCTCCTCAAGCCGCTTTTTGCCGCCTTCTTTCGTCTGACCCGGCAGAGACAGATCTCCTCATTCTTTTCCATATTGATTGTCTTCATCTTTATTCTGGCCATTTTGCTTGGCATCACCACGGTTCTCCTGGTGGAGATATCCAATCTAGAAAGATCTGGAGCCCTGTCAGGCATCCAATTCACGGTCATAACTCAGGAGATCGACGAATGGGCCATGAGCGCCCTTCCTGCCTGGGTTTATAATTACGTGAATGTCATAATACTTAAAAACGTACAGGAGATAAGCGACATACCTGTGACCATTGCCACCTGGCTCTTTCCCATTGTGCAGCGAGAGCTAACCTCATTTGCCTCCAATCTACCCGTGCTTTTTGCTCAATTGATTGTAGTGGTGTTCATCACCTACTATATCCTCATTGACGGCAAGGAGTTTCTGGCCAAAGCAGTGGACCTGGTTCCCAGGCAAAAGCGAGCAATTGTTCTGGATTTTCTGCAGGAGCTTGGCGGCATCTATAATACCCTTTTTACAGTCTACTTCACCACATCTATGTTAAGCGGCGTTTTAGCTGCAATCGGTTTTTCCATGCTGGGCGTGCCCTATCCCTATTTGATGGGAGTTGTTGTGGGTATCTTTACGCTTGTCCCCATGCTGGGACCACCCTTCGTATTCATTCCCATGGCACTCTATTATCTGTTCATGGGGGACATAGTTCGCTTCTTGATAATCATGATATTCGGAACGGTGGTGCTCATGGTGATACCTGAGAATGTAATCCGTCCTCATCTAGCTATGAAAAGTTCCAGGATTCACCCCATAGTCACATTGCTCGCGTATACCGCCCCCATATTCGTAGTAGGAATCATAGGCGTGATTATCGGCCCCACTCTCTACGGCTTTCTCCTGGCGGCTTACCGGGCTGCTGTCAATAACCGGGAGACTTGACGAATGGAAAGGTTTATCTCTTTTTCTTGGCCACTAGTTTAGTTCAGTTCCATGGAGCTTTAAAGATGGGCGTAGAGAATGGCTTGGAGAAGTTTGGTGCTATTGATGTTGCAGAGCTGCTGCTGACTGCAGATATTTATAACCGCACAGAAAATTTGATTGAAGACGACCTGCCTCCCAATATTCGCAAGCATTACTTCGATGTGCAGACTAGAAGCGTCAAAAGGCCGATTTATGTAACCAGCGCAGATGCACAGAAGATTTATGGCATTGAGAATGTTAAAGCGGTTATAAAAGATCTCACTTTTGTGGCTTTTGAGGAATTTGGATCCCAGCTTCGGCTGACTGTATTCGATGTAGCGGCCAAGTGGTTTGCCAATCAAAAGGACCTGGCAAGGATTAAATCGAATCCCACATTGGCTTACTTCTATGAGAACTATGATTCTATGGACGTAAGCTATGCCCAGGCCAGGAGCACCAATAAGCCTCTCTCTGCTGACCGGGAATGGATCGACGCCAAGATTAAGGAGCTTTGCAAGGATTCCAAGGAGGCGGAAGATCTTCTCAAGCTGGCCTACATCAAGGCCCCTGAGGATGTGAGGGACAAAATTGCCGGTCTGATCTTGACAGAGGATCAGAAGTCAGAGATCGAAAAGATGGGCAAGGCTCTGAAAAATCGGCAATATCTGCGAGAGATCGGGCTCTATGAAATCGGCAAACTTCTTTTCGTCGGCCCGCCTGGAACCGGCAAGACTTCTACCGCCCGGGCTCTTTCCAGTTGGTTTTCCCTGCCCATTGTGGAGGTTCGCCTCTCCATGATCACCAGCCAGTATTTGGGAGAGACGTCTAAGAACATAGACAAAGTCTTTGAGCTGGCCAAGAGGCTATCCCCCTGCATACTGCTTATTGATGAGTTCGATTTTGTGGCCAAGACCAGAACCTCAGATGAACACGGCGCCATGAAGAGAGCCGTCAACTCGCTCCTTAAAGCTATAGATGAGATCAGCCTGGTAGAGCATGGCGTTTTGCTCCTGGCAGCCACCAACCATCCCCAGCTTCTGGATTATGCGGCCTGGAGGAGGTTTGACAAAGTATTGACCTTCCCATTGCCTGACAAGGATATGAGGCGCATGATCCTGGACAAGGTAATCTCCCGCATTGATGCAGATGTCGATACAGCTGCTCTCGCAGAAGCAACGGAGGGCTACTCGGGCTCGGACCTCCGGCTAGTGATCAGGGAAGCGGTGCTCAATGCTCTCCTGGAGGATCGCAGACATTTAACCCAGGAAGATATGGATCTGTCTATTGGAGAGTTCCGGCGCAGGATCTCTGATTACAAGCGGAGCGTTACGGCATGAGCTACATCATGAAGACCTTGAGGAGAGCATGAAAGTCATTCTCCTGGGCACGGGCGATGCCATCGGCACTCCCAAGATCGGCTGCAAGTGCCCAGCCTGTATGGATGCTCTGCGTGGAGGCAGAAGCCGCAGGATGAGGTTTTCCGTTCTCATTGAGTCGGATGAGGATGATGGAAGGGTTTTGGTGGACAGCAGCCCTGATCTGCGCTGGCAGCTTTTGAAGAAGGATATATCCAGTGTGGATGGCGTGATCTGGACGCATGCCCATTATGATCACTATGCCGGCTTTGGGGATTTTCACCGGGTGCAAAGTCATGTGGATGTTTATGCTCTCAAGGAGACCATGGACTATATCTTAAACTATCTCTATTTCCTCAATCCCGTGCGCCATGATGCTGTAGCCTATCAGCCTTTTGATATTGCAGGTATGCAGTTCACCCTCTTTCCCGTCAACCATCCACCCACGCAGACGGTAGGCGTGCGCATAGACGACGGCAATAAAGTGGTGGTGATCACCAGCGACACCAAGATGGAGCTTGAGGCAGAAAGCCTGGAGCTGATGAAGGATGCGGATTTGATGCTGGCGGATGCCATCACACCGCCCGGCTACACCATCAGCAAGCACATGACGGCAGATGAAGCCATAGCTCTGGGAGAGCGTTTGGGAGCGAAAAGGCTACTGCTCACGCATCTGAGTCACCTCTATCCGCCCCATGAAATGGCTCTCAAGGAATGGCCGCTGGGCCATGACATGATGGAGATAGTGCTGTAATATGTTCTGATTCCTACTAATGAGATGTCTATGAGACCAATAATCATTTTAATTCTTTTTATACTTCTGCCACTTGCGGTGACGGCCACTGCAGAAACACCAGGTGTCCTGGAGAAGGGTACAGAAAATGATTTAGCGACAATTGCTCCCAATGATTTCGACGCCACCCTGAATTATAGTTATGAAGAAATTGATCTTCATGCTATGAATGCACCTTCATCAGCCGAAGCAACGATCGAAAGCTTGGCTGCCTATTTGATCGAGCCGGCAAAGAATGATCGTGAGAAGGCCCGAGCTATATTCCGATGGATCACAGAGAACATTGACTACAATGTTGCTGTCTTTTTTGGTGGAGGCACCGGGGTCACGAA
>JAQTXY010000100.1 GCA_028688535.1 Methanothrix sp.
TGAAACGATAAATTTCGCAAGGAGACGGTCCATCGAAATCCTGAAGATGTGCGGGACATCTCATCATTTGGGAAAGCATGCAGTAGATATATCTGTCAAGGGGTTAGTTGTTTATCCGGGTCTGTAAAATGACAAAATCCATGCAGAATCTCCTGGGCCAGAAGGAATTCTGGATTTTTCTCTTCGTCTTAGGGTGGGTGCTGCTCAACTGGCCCTTAATCGAACTGGCTAATGGCTACGTTATATTGGGCATGCCAGCCATACTGGTTTATGTTGCCTCGATCTGGCTATTCTTCGTACTGGCTCTGTATCTTTTCGATCGGGGGAATTATGATTGATTGGACCGCATGTCGCTTTGATTGTGATGGTCCTTTACCTGCTGCTCCTCTTTGGCATTGCCCGGTATGCTGATCACCAAAAACACCTGGGAAGAAGCATCGTGGCCAATCCATATGTCTATGCTTTGTCTTTATGTGTATATGTCTCCGCATGGACCTTTTACGGCTCTATAGGAAGGGCGGCATCCACGGGCCTCGAGTTCTTGCCCATCTACCTGGGACCGGTCCTGGCCATGACTGCCGGCTGGATCATAATCCGAAAGATGATTCGTGTCTCAAAAGAACACCGCCTGACGTCCATCAGCGATTTTATTAGCTTTCGCTACGGACGAAGCTATACCATAGGAGCCGTGGTGGCGGCATTGAGCTTGGTCATGGTAACACCATATGTGGCACTGCAACTCATTGCCATCTCCACATCTCTCGATATATTGAGCGGATCTAACCTCATATATCAGGGCTTTAATGTGGAAAGCAAGCTCGTAGTTGCCGTTCTCTTGGGGGCCTTTGCTGTGATATTCGGAGCCAGACACCTCGATCCCATGGAGCGCCACGAGGGGCTAATCGCGGTTGTGGCCTTTGAATCTCTGGTAAAGATAGTGGCCTTTCTTCTTGCAGGACTCTACGTCGCCTACGGCATCTTTTCTGGATACGGAAATATTATGAGCGGGATTATCGACCTGGCAGCAAATAATCCGGAATACGATACACTCATGGATATAGAGCCGATGCTCTGGTTCACCTTGACTTTGTCCTCCTTCTTTGCCATCCTATTTCTGCCCAGGCAATTTCATGTCATGGTGGTAGAAAACTCGGATGAGTTGCATCTCAAGAGGGCCATGTGGCTCTTTCCTCTCTATCTTTTGTTGATCAATCTATTTGTCCCTGCAATCGCCTGGGGTGGTGTGCTCCTCAATACACCGGGTCTGAAGGATGCCTTCATAATAACAATACCATATACCATGGGTCAGGATGCTCTCTCGCTTTTCGTGTTCATAGGCGGCACATCAGCTGCCACAGCCATGATCCTGATTGAATCCGTTGCAGTGGGTACCATGCTGCTCAACGATCTGGAGATGCCTTATATTTTGGGCCATATCAAGAAGGATAGAAATCTGGCTAATACGCTTCTCAATACAAGACGGGTGAATATACTTCTGGTCGTGCTCCTCGGATATCTCTATTCGCGCGCTGTGGCTTATCAGACATTGGGGGATATTGGGGTCGTCTCTTTTCTGGCGGCCAGCCAGCTAGCGCCAGCTGCTTTAGGTGGACTGTACTGGAAGACCGGCAACCGGAAAGGTGCCATGGCAGGCTTGACATCAGGTTTCTTGCTTTGGGCCTATACAGCTCTCATTCCCACGGTTGCGAAAGGTAATGCATGGCTGGGAGATTGGGTCAGAGATGGGCCGCTGGACCTGGCCTTCCTCAGGCCTACCAATCTCTTCGGGCTTGATCTGGATATCTGGACAAACTCTGCATTCTGGACACTTCTCGTCAACTGCAGCCTGTATGTTCTCGTATCTCTGGCCAGTAAGCCCAGTTCAGATGAAATGAGCACCGCTGATTGCTTCGTGGATGCCTACCAGCAAGGGAGAGCTTACCACGTTCCGGATAAGAGAGCGATACACCAGGGAACGGTTGAGGAGCTGGAGGTAACGCTGGCGCACTATATTGGAGAAACGCCGGCCAGGATAGAGGTCGATGCCTACCTTGAACGTCTGGGCACCAGTCGTGAGATGATTAAGCCAGACCAGCTTCGGCAGTTGTGGGGTCAATTTGAGAAGACGCTTACCGGTTCGGTGGGACCTTCGGCTACCAGGATGATTGTGGAAGATCATGTGACGGTGAAACCGGTGATGGAAGCAGCCAAGGAAACCCTTCCTGCATACGATTTAGCGCGCGGAAAGATCTATGTCGTTCCTGAGATTGCCTATGCGGTCTTCACCGATCAAATCACTCACGGCGTAGAGGGGCTATGCATCACGCATGATGCCCCGGAGGATGTGAGGCAACGCTGGGGATTTACTGAGACGCCCATCATAAAACTCTCCGACGAAAAAGGAAGCGATCGCTATATTTCTCCCAGAAATCTGCCTCTCCTCTTTGTGACTATAAAGTCATTCGTTGAGTCCAGCAAGAATAGCATCGTTCTCATTGACAGCATTGAGAAGCTCGTCAAAGAAAACGAGGGCAAAATTCCGCAAAGGGAGATACTCGACTACGTCTACCAAATAGAGCTTTTAGCCCATAAATCACATTTTATATTGGCGGAAGACCCGGATTTTGTTCATATGGAGATTACCTCGAGCATAAATGAGGTAAAAGAGCTGCTTTTCACATTAGGTCCCCTTTCCAGTTATCTCTTCCAAACATTCTCCGATGCCATGCTCTCCCAGCTCAACGATGATGCAAGAAGGGGGGCAGTTATGCAGGCCAATGAACAAATCGCATCCGGTGAATTCTTTGAGATAAGCAAGCAGATGCCGCTCTCTGATGATTCCGTCAGCGCCTGCGAGCCTGATATGAAAGGCGCCCTTCAGTCCGGTATGTCTATTATTGTCCTCCCAGATCTGGTGCTAACAAGACGCAGCTTCTTTGTGGCCGTGAGGAGGCTGGGTAGGATCATCAAAACATACGATCCAGCCTTCAACATTGTCGCGACACTGGCAGAGCTAATGAAGAGTTATGGACGAAGTCCCTATGAGATCTCTCTTATTCCTGGGACTACTTATATTATCGCTGAAGAAAAGCCGCAAAAGAGCCTGGAGCTATTTAGCGAGCTTGTGAGGCACGGCATGGATGGGTTGTGCTTGAGCCGCTACAATCCGGCAACCCTTGATGAAAGGTACAATGTGCCTGCAGATACGGTCATATGGTTGACGCAAAAGAGCGAGCCGGGATATAGAACTGTGGACCCGACGAACTTTCCTCGGCTTTCCAGTATGATCACCGATTTCCTGGGCAGGGCCAACTATCCCATTATCTTGCTGGAGGGGATGGGATATCTCATCACCCAGAGCAATTACGAGACAGTCCTCCGGTTTGTTCAATCTCAGAGAGATGAAATAGCCCTCAAGAACGCTATAATGCTGGTGCATATCGATCCTCTCTCTCTGGACACAAAGGAGCTGCATCGTTTGGGAAGTGAGATGGAGACTTTTAATGTATGATTTGAAAAAAGCCTTTTAATAGTTGGCGATGATAATTCGATGTCATGTACGATGCAGGCCTTATATTATTATTCATAGTCATAGTCTTTGGCGCATTCTTGATCTTGAGATCCATCAAGAATTTCGTGCTTAATGCCATAATGGGGCTGGTGATTCTTATTCTAGCAAATGCCGTGGCAGGTCTTGAAATCGGCTATAGCTGGCTGGTGATATTGATCTGCGGCATAGGAGGAGTCCTGGGTGCATTTCTGGTGATATTGCTTCATTTCTTAGGCTTTGGGATTTAAAATTTATCAATTTTTCCATTATTTGTTAACACACCCTCCAGATCATCATTTATTGTTGAATTTAGATCATTAATATTTTGTAGCAGCTCATGACCGGAAGATGTTGTCTTATATAACCGTTCTTCTTTGACAAGATAACCGTGCGAAGTCAACCATTCGAGGTATTGTCCTGCATTTTTGAAATTAAGGTTGACCTGATAGACGATCTTGGTCTTACTTGATCCTTCTGTTTTGCATATGTTGAGAATACCGCCAAGTATCTCCAGCTTGTTTCTCCGTGTCATCTCCTAATTTCCCCTCTTTAGTCAGCCTCCATATATCTTATATATTAGATACTGATAAAACTTTCGTAACTTTGGTATTATGTATATATAGGCTATTTTGGTCAATAACTATATATAAAACAACGAATATATACATGATCTCTGCTGTGCTATATTCACTCTGTCTGCGATATAAAACGGTTGTTATCCTGATACAATTAATGCGATAGCTTTATCCAGTTCTTCAGCATCCATTCGCAGCAGTTCATCTCCCTGGCTCTTAAGTTTTGCCAGATCCCGGCGCAAGGGTCCCAGACGCAGGTCCGCGTTTGTTTCCTTTGTCGTGGAGAAAATCTGCTGCAGCCTCTCCAGCCTCTGCCTCATTGGATCCTGCCTCTTAAGCAATTCCGACAGATCTCGCAGGGCTTTGACAACACTTTTGCCGCGCGGCGTTAGCTCTAGGTAATTGATCCTTCCTTCCGGTCGAGACTTGATCAAACCCTGCGCTTCCAGCTCACGAAAAATGCTACAGGTATGGGGAAAGGTCGAATCGATATGCTTGGCGACCAGAGCGCTGTAAGCATGCTCGATCTCATCCACGGCAATTAATGCCAAGAAGGGCTTTTCCCGGAGGAAAAGCCGTTCTAGTGGTTTTTGCATTCTTAGGCATCTGCTTGCATTTGGACCTGAGTAGGTGTTATGACGGGAGCAGAAAGGGCCTGCTCCGGCAAAGTGATGTCTGTAGGCTTGTTAAAGTCAGAATACAGATCATCCGTCACTATGCTGACCGATATTTCTCCCAGTCGAATAGACTGATTGAACATCTTCATCTGGCTGGTATTGGGGTCCAGCGCGCCTATGATCTCCGGCGTCATAGTAAAGCTCATGGTGCTCTGGTATTTCACAGGCAGGTAAGATTTCTTAGAGATCCAAATCGTCTTTTCTATCTTGCTGGTCTCATTCAGCTCGGTTCTGTTGACCGAGGGCAAATACATGGGATACTGGGTAACCTTGGCAGCAATGGCAAAAGCGGCATTTTGCAGATTGATTTGATCTCCGCTTCCTGTTACAATCTTCAATTTATAGGCATCTTCGCCACTGATAGCCTCCGAGCCAAGATCCTCGGTCGTGGATAGATTAAACGTCGCTGCTATGGCCTTTACCTGATTGTTTCTATCCGGTCCCCAAACCTCTTGCTTGGACCGCGGGTCTGCAAGATGTGTCCAATTGCCACTCTCATCATATACGTAGGTTGAATTTCCGATCTGATACACATTGGCACTTGTGGTGCTGGTGTTCGCAGGCTGGCCGGTCATCTCCATCTGGTTCTGGGTTGAGCCGGTGGCATGAGCCTCCAAGCTCGATAGATTTACCACGGCAACTGTCTCAGCGTTTTCGGTGATTGTAGTTGACTTTTCTTCTGTTGCATTGTCCCCTGAATCAAGCTTTAGCGTCTGAGTCATTGAACTCTTGATGCTGTAGCTGGTCAAGTTTTCAGCTGCAGCAACGGACAGTGTCTTAAGCTCTGCTGCACTCTTATCGGCAACACTTGGACTTTTCTCCGTGCAGCCGGAGAATGCCACGACAATTAACACAAGGACTAGTAATAATCGCTTCATATTTTTTAGCTCCTATCTCAATCAATCACGTCTAATCTTGTTTGGCGGGCAAAAACTTTTCGCCTGTGATCATCTCGAAGAGTTTGATATAGATTCTGCTTGTCTCTTGCACCATTTCTGGTGGCAGCATTGGGATGGGCGGCTCATTTTGGCCGGCGTCTCGGGCCGCATAAAGCTGGTCTTTGTAACCCGTCTGGCGGTAGTACTGGCGCACATACTCCTTGGACAGGTCTACGAACTCACCCTGCTCATAGCTGGCCTTGTCCCAGAAGCGGTCCTCATCTGCAGTTCCGTAGACATCGATCACCATGATCTGTCTTTCATCGTCAAAGGCCAGCTCCTTTTTGCCGTCCACGTGAATCAGGCCTCGCGAGGCAACGTTTCTTCCGATGTCTTCATCGATCTTGAGAACTACCTCTCGGGCATCTTCATATTCCTTGGGCGACAGCCCGGAGATCTGCAGTGCTTCCTCTTTTTTCAGCAATCGGTCCGTTTTCTCAAGCTTCGTGGAGACCTCGATGAAAGGCTCGGGCAGAGGCTCACCAGAGAAAATCTTGTGTCCAGGGGCAAAGCCTAGATCCTTGGCCAGGACTTTGCCTTCTTTTACCCGGTCGTAGAGAGAGCCGGCCACAAACCAGCGGCAGATCCACTCCAGAGGAATGAGGTAATTTCTGGACTTTGCGGTGATTTGCGGCGGCTCTATTATGTCCACCTTTCTGCAGATCATGCCTGCTGGTGGCAGGTACTCTATAAAGTGGGTCTTGATGCCCATCTTCTCGGCTCTCTTGAACCAGTACATGCCCTCTTTGCTGAGGGTCTCACCCTTGAAGGGAATCAGACTGGGGATGATCTTATCAAAGACGGATATGTTATCTGTAAAGCGAAATTCCAACCGGTCGCCGAGGTCGTAGGCCTCTTTGACCTTGCCCTTCATCAAAAGCTTGCGCTGCATCGCAGCCTATCTGACAGGGAAAGATGATAACACTTTTGCTTTATGAACGATTCGCGGCCAGTGGTTTATGGAAAAAGAGAGATAAAGGGGCTATGAGAGGCCTATTAATAGTCCTCTCCGCCCATGCCGCCCATACCTGGTGGCATTCCGCCCATGCCGCCTGGACCGCCAGCCGGTCCGCCTGACTTGGAGGCGATGACATCGTCAATGCGCAGAATCATGACTGCAGCTTCGGTGGCACTATTGATGGCCTGGGTCTTAACCCGCAGAGGTTCGACCACACCGAGGGTCAGCATGTCAACCGGCTCGCCGGTGTCCATATCCAGGCCGGCGCTCTTCATGCCCTTCTCGTGCTGGCTTCTCAGTGAGACCAGGGAATCGATCTGATCAAGGCCAGCGTTCTCGGCCAGGGTCTTGGGAATTACCTCCATGGAGTCCGCAAAGGCCT
>JAQTXY010000101.1 GCA_028688535.1 Methanothrix sp.
TGTCAATCATGGCGCTGGGAATGCTGGTTGCAGTGGGCGCCGCCTTGGATGGTATGGGCGATTTCAAATCTGCACCTCGTGATGGCGGACCTGATGGTTTCGGTGGTCATGACGGTTTCGATGGTCGCGGTGATAATCATGATTTCGGCGGCCACAGATATTACGATTGGCTGAATCCTGGTGGCTATACGTATACTTATAGCTGGGGATATCCATCTTACTATTCAAGCTACTGGTATCCAACATATACTTACACCTATCCGACCTACTATTACACCACACCCGTTGTCTATCCAACATATACTACCTACTACGATCCGGTAGTCTATGACCCCTGGTATGCAACCAATGTCTATGGATGGGGTGGAGCAAGCTACTACTATTCCAGTAGCTGGTCTTGGTCTACTCATGGTGGATACTTCTTCTAAAGATCCTGGAAAAGCGGTTTTGGACGCTGCCACCGGATGAGGTTTCTGGTGGCAGCCTTTCATTTGAAATAGATGTTATTTGCACAGCAAAAAATTATTTATTAAAAAAAGGAAAGATAGCTATTCTATTAAGCCTCTGTCTTATCCTCAGACTTCTGCTCTTGCGACGGGGTTGCTTCTTCCAAAGGCTCCTTTGAAGGTGGCGAGATGAGTTCTGATGTAACGCGCTCACCGGTATGCTTCTCGACATAGTCTACCTCTTTGAGCCCCAGGTGATGGATAATCATATCCGCCAGACCGCGCCTGATCATAAGCCACTCCTTGTAATAGGAGAGCTCCCACGGAACGGTAATTACAGCCACATCATCCTTTATTTCCGCCTCGAGATCCATGCGGGAAAAGGTCTTGATGAGGGCCTTGAGCTTCTCTTGCAGATCCTCGATGAACTCATTGATCTTGTATTCATAGACGATGGTCTTGTCGACCAGAGGGTGGTTGAAGTCAACGCTCACCTTTCGCCCGATTATTCTGGTGACGGTTCCAACCTTATTCTCAACCCCTACACGCATGCCTGGAACCGGTTTTTTGTCCTTAAACCTGGTTATAGGGACAATCTCAACTTTCTTGGGGTCCCGCAGTCCAAAAGCGCCCTCGGGTGGTATCTCCACCTTGCCACTGTAACCGACCTCTTTTCCGATCAGATCTTCTTCGAAGCCCTTCACGAGTTGGCCTGCGCCAATTACTATGAGGTGTGGCCCATACTGGGCCTCTTCGTCAAAAATTCCCTTCTCTGTGGCAACGTCCTTATCCGTGGCAGCAATTACCTGCCCATCAACGCTCTCCGTGTAATCAATTCTGATGAAATCGCCATTTTTCACAGTCATCTTTTACTCCATCCTAAGCCTAAATGAACTTCAACTAATCCGGGGCAAGACATGCCTTAAACCTGATTTATACTTTCGCATTCGTTCAGATCAAGTATTCTGCGATTCTGTCGGTGAGAGGTTGCTCACAATAGAGGCAGCGCAACAAGACCGGGTTCTTGGTCTTGACAAGCATCCTGGATTTAATGGGCTCAAGGGTATTGGAGATGCAATTGGGATTCTGGCAGCGCACCACACCCACGATCTCATCGGGCAAATCCACAGTTCGCTTTTCAATGACTTTGCCGTCCCGTATGATATTAATGGATGCCGCCGGGGCAATTAATGCGATCCGGTTCACCTCTTCCTCGAATAGCTCTCGGTCCTCCACCTTAACGATGTCTTTCTTACAGAGTTTCCTGCTCTCCACGTTCATGACCACGGAGACTGTCGCGTCTGTGGTGCCGGCAATTCCCAGGATCTTGAGAACATTGAGCGCCTGGCCTCCGGCGATGTGGTCAATCACCGTTCCGTTGTTGATGGGCTTTACTCGCAGTCCCTTTTGCTCCTCTTTGATCTCGGACATTTTAGCTTCCCCCGCCGATAAGCATTTTCAGAAGAGCCATGCGAACGGGAACGCCATAAAATGACTGCTGGAAGTAGCGAGCATGCGGCGTATCATCAACTGAGGGGGCAATCTCGTCCACCCGGGGCAAAGGATGCATGACAATGAGCCCCTCTCTTGCCCCGGCCATGAATTCGGGCGTGATCCTATAGCAGCTGGCCACTTTATTATACTCTACCGGGTCTGGGAACCTCTCGCGCTGAATGCGGGTCATGTAAAGAACATCCACTTTGTTGATCACCTCTCCCAGGTCACAGGTCTCGCGAACGCGAGTTCCCTTGCTGGATAGATCCGACTTTATGGAATCGGGCATTCTCAGGCTGGCGGGAGAGACCAGAGTGATATCGGCTCCGAAAAGTGAGAGGGCATAAGCCAGAGAGTGAACCGTGCGGCCGTACTTCAGGTCGCCTACAAGAGCAATGCTCAGATTCTCCAGATGGCTCTCTTTTTTGATGGTGTAGAGGTCCAGAAGTGTCTGAGTGGGATGATGGCCGGCTCCATCACCGGCGTTGAGTACGGGCACAGGTGAGAACTGGGATGCGAGGCGGGCCGAGCCTTCTTTGGGATGACGTATAACGAGGGCATCGGCATAGCCGCCAATGACCCGTACTGTGTCCGCCAGCGACTCGCCTTTAGAGATGGATGACCCCTCCGCGGGCCCCAGGTTGATGACGCCTCCCCCCAAACGTTTCATAGCGGTCTCAAATGACATGCGCGTTCTGGTAGAGGGCTCAAAGAAAAGCAGAGCCAGGATTTTGCCTGCCATCATATCGCTCTTCTGTCCTCGCGCATAAGGCTCCAGGGATGCAGCCAGATCGAGGACGGAGTCGATCTCCTCTCTGGAGAACTCTCGCATGGTGAGCACATGTCTCTTCATGAACATGCTTTACCATCTCAATTTCTGAGATAATAAGTCTTCCACCTATATCTTATGCCATCTCATCTAGTACCGTGAGAGCGAAATAGGCCAATGTCTCGATTATTATTTCAAGACTTGCTAGTTTGCAATTATGAGGCAAAGCCCATGAATAACGAATCACAACAGTATTCGCCAACGATGACCGCGGATTATAGTCGTATCTCAGATACAGCTCGTGCAGTGAATGCCGAGGTTATGCCCAGGATGACCTCTTACATCAAGAGCATCTCGCCGCAGATCGCTGCCATGAGCGCCGACGAGGTATTTTTGATAGCCGATTACGGGGCTGCAGACGGTGTGAATTCCAGCGAGTTGTTTGAAGAGGTTATCTGCCTGATTCATGAGATCAATCCATCGCTTGCCATCAAATTGGTCTATATCGATCTGGCTGACCCGGCAAATTTTCTTGCGTTCTGGGATACCTCGGCTTTGGCGAAGCTAGAGCACGTAGAGGCCCAGTACATCCAGCGGTCCTTTTACGAACCATTTCCTGAGATAAAAGGCAAACTGCAGATCGGTTTTTCCTCCACTGCATTGCACTGGATGAATGCCAAAACGGTTGAAGCTGATTTTTTTCGCCACCCTATCTGCATCCAACCCAACCAGCTCCCTGATCATGAACGCAGAGGGTTTGCAGAAAAATGGAAGGATGATTTTCGGACCTTTTTGCAGGAATGTTCCTTGTCGCTGGTTAAGGGAGGTGCTTTGTTTCTGGCCAATCTCGCCAATCTGGGAGAAAGCCGGTGGCCAGCGTCACCTGGGTATAACAATCTCCGGGACATTTGCCAGGAGCTCTATGTGGAGAGGAAGCTTTCCAAAGCAGAGCTGGAGGCCATTTTCATACCGGATTACTTTGCAGCGCCTCATGAAATGTCAGTTTTGCTGGATGAAGACGATCTTGGGAGTTGTTTTGCAGTCAACGCCGTTGATCCCTTGACCGTGCCGTGCGCCTATTTCTCCAAAGCGCAGGACAAGCTGGAGGACACAGAGGTGCGGTCTAAGCTTGCCGCTACCCTGGCAAGTGTTGTCAGGGCTTGGAGCGAATCGTCCATGCAAATCGGATTATACCCAGATAATAAAGAGTTGATTGAAGTGATTTATCGACGGCTGCAAGACAAGTTCTATGAGAAACCCGAGGGTTTGCCCTATCAATACTGCCTGATCGAGATGGTAAAAAAGATATGAGGAGAACGGTTGAAATTCTAAGTGATAAATAACGAGTGAGGAGAGTAAGCCCCCTTCTGTTCTTTGACGGCATTCAGCTTAGCGCCATACCCGAGCTTGGCTGGACGTCCGTGATTTCAGCTCTATTTTGGCTTGCACCCACAGGGTTTCGCCGTTTCATCCGCCACCCGCGCGACCTCAACCTTGCGGCATCATCGCATTAACGCGGAGCGGTCTCGTTTCTGTGCCAGAGCCGGAGCTCTCGCCCCACATCCTTTGGGATGTCTGTGTGTCCAGTGGTGGAGGGACTTTCCACACCGGCCAGAGTTGGCCAGCGGCAGCCGCCCTTCCTCTCTCGCTGCTGCATAGGTCCATGGCGCAGTTTATAACGCCTTCGCTTCTCATGGCAACAGCCGTTCGGGCAAATCTTTATCACGGGACGATGGCATTCTACTTTGAAATGGCCCGAGATCAGAGAGATCACTACTACCGTCTGGCAAAACAAGAGGGCTACAGAGCCCGCTCTGCCTATAAGCTGCTACAGATCAATGAGAAGTTTCACATCATCAAGCGAGGGGACAGTGTGGTCGATCTGGGGGCTGCGCCTGGCGGCTGGCTGCAGGTGGCAGCCAAGCTTTCCGGCGGCAGCATTGTGGGCGTAGACCTGGAGGGCATAGCGCCCATCCCCGGAGTGAAGACCTTTGTAGCGGATATAACCCATGAGAGCACTGTAGACCTGGTCAAGGATGCTCTGGGGGGGGATGCGGATGTGGTGATATGTGATGCTGCGCCTAATCTTACCGGTGCCTGGCACAGGGATCATGCCGTCTCCGTCGACTTGGCCCGCTCGGCGCTGAAAATAGCCAAGAAGCTGCTGAAGCCTCGGGGAAATTTTGTAGTCAAAGTCTTTCAGGGTGACCTGTTCCTGGACTATTTGAACGAGGTCCGAAAAGAGTTCTCATCCGTTCACGCCCATTCGCCGCTTGCATCCAGAAAGGAGAGCGCTGAGACCTATGTGGTGGCCAAGAAGCTGCTCACCAGCCCAGTGAGGAGAGGCGATATGCTGGATGTGCAGATCGAGTATTTGGGAAAATCAGGAGACGGTGTAGCCATAGTAGAAGGCTTCGCGATCATTGTGCGTAAAGCGCAGCAGGGTGAGAAGCTGCGGGTGAAAATCGATGCAGTGAAGCCCAATTTTGCCTTCGCCGATATATTGGAGAGAAAGGGTTAATAACCTGTCCAAGAAAAGCGGAGGGAAAGAAAGGGCGATGCTATGGAAGACAATGCCGTGATTTTTGTTGGTGACAAACCAGTCATGAACTATGTTCTTGCCGTAATGACCCAATTCAACAAGCCGGTCTCCACAGTAACGCTGAAGGCCAGGGGACGTGCTATCTCCCGGGCAGTGGATGCGGCAGAGATAACAAGGAATCGATTTATGCTCAACATAATAGTCAAAAACATAACCATCGGCACGGAGTCCATCCCGAGCGAGGATGGCAAAACTGTGAACGTATCTTCCATGGAGATCTTGCTATCCAAGACCTGATTAAATTAATAATATGCTCTACATATTACTTCGGCGCAAGTAGCGGGCCTATTTCACCATCACGCAGGCATTCTCATCGAATGGATTTGTTCTCATGGCCAGTGAGAATAGATAGGGATAATTCGAATTGAGATATCTCATGTATGCCATCCACTCCATGACCAGCAGAAAATATGCTCTTTCAATGTCGCCGGCAAGATGCCGGTAATCGGAATCCGGCAGTCCTGCAAGTTCCCGGCGGTGCTCCAGTTCTTCAGTCAGGTGAAATACTGATCGAAGCAGATTGGTAAATCTTTCATTCTCCAGCAATAGGGGATTTTCCAGCAGCCTCAAGGAAAAGCTCCTCCTGGAACTCAAATAAGTGGATAGAGCCTTGATATCTATCTTTTTTATATCGATGCTGTAATTGTGATTTCTGAATTTATCTTGTACTCTGACAAACTCTTCTTCGGACCACTGGTCTATCCTCACCAGGTCTCCCTTGAGTTTGCAGAGGTTGGGGTCATTATCGGAAAGATAGGTCAAAAGCCAGGTGCCAAGCTCGCTAAAGAATACACCTACTACTATGTTCATCTTCTCCAGCCTGCTCTGCTTCGACCGATTGGCAAGCAGCCTGTTGAGAATTATAGTTACAAGCAGTACATTTAAGGGCAGATATCCCAGAGAGTTGAAGAGATAATTGAAGATATTTTGAGCATCACCCATGATCAGGTACTTTATGCTGTAGACTATAATGGACAGCAGGATCAAGATAATACCAAGGCGCATCTCCCAGCTCAGCTTCATAAACTCTCCACTTATCACTAATTATTAAAATTTATAATCTCTTGTCAACAGCTAAGAACGTATCGATATAAAGTATCGATATCTTTACCTACAATAAATCACCTCTGGGCAATTGGTGATTATATGTTTCCAGGACTTGGAGGATTAGGCGGAAGGGGCGGCATGAGCCCCAAGAAGATGAAAGGCATGTTGAAGAACATGGGCATCAATATCGATGAGCTCGAGAACGTCTCCGAGGTTGTCATTCGCATGCCAGACAAGGAGATTGTCATATCCAATCCTTCTGTCGCGATCATGGACTCACATGGCACACGAAGCTATCAGATATCTGGCGACGAAAGTGAGCGAGCAGCATCTCTCTCTGGCCAGGAAGCTGCAGAGGAGCAGCCTATTGAGATTTTGGACTCGGACGTGCAGCTGGTAGCAGCTCAAACGGGCGCGGGTCTGCCGGAGGCAAAAGCTGCCTTGCAGGAGGCCAAAGGAGACCTGGCAGCCGCCATAATAAAGCTGTCATCAAAATAGGTTATGTCCGGCACCATTCGCGACCCTGTTCATGGAGCTATCCGGATAGATGAACTGGAGCGCTGTCTCATCCTTTCCCGACCGATGCAGAGACTGAAGGGCATCAAACAGCTGGGTCTGGTGGAGACGGTCTATCCGGGTGCGATACATAGCAGATTCGAGCATTCTCTGTGAACCATGTAC
>JAQTXY010000102.1 GCA_028688535.1 Methanothrix sp.
AAGGCAATGAAAGGCCATGTGATACAGAAAGGAGAAGCAATGGTAACCTATGGGAGATGATTCACTCCAGTGAAGAATGTCACAAAATTAAAAAAAACGCAAAAAATGTGAGAGGCAGCCCACCTCGTTAGATCGGATTTCGCAGCGGTGAGCTTCCTTTTGATCTCAAGGGCGATTTATGATAGCTGCACCCTTAACCAGCCCGTTTATCAGTGAGAATCCAGCACCATTGGCACCCTGATTAATGGGCCTGATCTCAATTCCCCAATTTCCCTGAGCAGCATTTCTCAGGAAGTAGTAATCGTAGTTCGAGCCAATGAGGTGTATAACATTGCGGTTGTCGCCTTGAACGGGAAGAGCGCTTCCGTTCGGCTGAATTAGAATTAAAGTGAAGCTTGCATCCTTCCAGGAGAGACCAATCATCTCAGAGCGCTCCGAGATAGACGGCTCGGTTTGGTATGCTGAAATAGTCTGACCTTCCAAGCCCAGCGATCTTACAAACTTCAGGGGTGATGCACCTGGATATGCTACTGCGTTCTCCACTTTTAGCGCATTAAGAGCGGTAACCGTACTTGCCCAGGGCAGAGTTATGGCCGTCCCGGCAGGAATTGTGTAAGATTGGGCTGTTGGATTAGTACTGGCAGCGGGTGCGACATACGGCTGATAGTAGGGATAATAGGGTGTTGCATAGGGATAATACAGATACTGACAGACGCCATCAATGCATGTCTTACCCGGCGCGCAGACAACGGGCGAATGCAGGCATCCCCGGACCGAATCGCAATAGTCTACTGTGCAGGGATTGCCATCATCGCATTTCCAGGTACTGAAACAGCGGCCAGTCTTGCTGTCGCATTTGTCGGATGTACATGGATTACCGTCATCACAGTTCTTGGGCGTATGCACGCATTTTCCATCTTTGCAGGTATCAATGGTGCAGGCATTGTGATCATCGCAATTCATGGGTATATGCACGCATGTGCTGCCATTGAAGGAATCTATGGTACAGGGATTTCCATCATCGCAACTTGTTGTTGTATTGTAGCAGACTCCTTCAAAACAATAATCGAACGTGTTGGGGTTTCCATCATCGCAATTCTTCGGTTTATGCTCGCATTCTTTGCCATTGAAAGAATCCTCTGTGCAGAGATCATGATCATCGCAGCTTGGATGAGGAGTGGCTAAGGGCGCCTGGCTTGAGGATAGGTTACTACTATTATTTTCGCTGGGGATGCTGACGCTGTCCATGGGCTTGTTAATGCAAGTGCCATCCATGCAGGAATCCAGAGTACTATCATTTCCGTCATCACAATTCAATGACGTATAAACGCAGCTTGTGCCATCATAGGCATCCGTTGTGCAAGGATTGCTGTCATCGCAAATTGGCAGTAGCTCTTCTTTTGTGATGCTTTGAGAATCATTAATGGTTGCATTCTCTTCTGCAGATTCATTTTTCATTTCTGATTCTACAGGAGATGGAGGTTGCACAAAATCGGTTTTGCTGCTTTCTCCGATCAAAGGTGTATTGATGCAACCGGATGAACCGCACTGGTCAGTCGTACTGGCATTTCCGTCGTCACAATTCACTTGATCGTGAACGCAACCGTTCGCTCCGCAAGAATCTGTTGTGCATGGACTGCCGTCGTCACAATTCACGGGATCGTGAACGCAGCCGTTAGCTCCGCAAGAATCTGTTGTGCATGGATTGCCGTCGTCACAATTCACGGGATCGTGAACGCAGCCGTTAGCTCCGCAAGAATCTGTTGTGCATGGATTGCCGTCGTCACAATTCACGGGATCGTGAACGCAACCGTTCGCTCCGCAAGAATCTGCTGTGCAGGGACTGCCGTCGTCACAATTCACGGGATCGTGAACGCAGCCGTTAGCTCCGCAAGAATCTGTTGTGCAGGGACTGCCGTCGTCACAATTCACAGGATCGTGAACGCAACCGTTCGCTCCGCAAGAATCTGCTGTGCAGGGACTGCCGTCGTCACAATTCACAGGGTCGTGAATGCAGCCGTCAGCTCCGTAAGAATCTCTAGTACATGGATTATTATCATCACAGCTTACAGGTATGTTGACAGCTTCATTTGATGCAGAAGGCACTTGCGGTTTTTGAACTGGAATCTCAGCACTCTTTGGGGTACTGTTAGCTCCGCTGCCTAATGACACACCTGCCGCGGAATTTGCATTGTCGCAGCTCTGAGGAATATGTTGACAGGTCGTATTTTCGCACAGGTCCTTGGTACAGGGATTTTTATCATCACAATCATCGCACTGGGCAGAAGCCCAGCTCGATAATAATAAGACACTGAATATAAATATTGCTGAAGATAAGCAACGCTTATCTCTTCTCATTAGTTTATCCACACATTTCACTCCCAATAAATTAAAGAGCTCGGTTTATATCAAATTTTCGCTCATCAGAGTCTAATATTTGATGAGATCAAGAGAAAGAGCTTAATGTAGTCTGTCGGGATTTCAGCTGCTCCTTTAACAGGTCGCTCTGCTGGATGAATTTCTTAAGAGGCATCTTTAGCTTGCCGCAAATATACCATAGAGCGCTTTTCATATCCTCGAAAGGCAATGCCGTCTCTTGCATAGCATTTCTCACATTTTCCCTCACGTTAAAGACCCCCAATGGCACATAACCGGAATAAGCTTCCCGCAGGATGATCGCACCTGCCTGCTTCTTTTCACGTGCCAGAGCCTCCAAAACAGCCATTTTACAGGAATAGTAGCATCCTCCAACCCGAGAATAGCCCTTCTTGCCCCCATTCTTCTCGTAGTCAGAGAATATAAGCTCTTCATTGCCCAGGATGCGTAGGAATGCCTCCATCCACTCATACTGCCATAGCGTAGGTAGGAGAAGGACCGCGTAATAATTGTTGAGACTGGAGAACTCCCTCACCTGGCAGCAATCGATGGGGTCGTACTCCCTGACCTTTTGCAGGAGACGGTTGGCCAGAATGCTGTCGCAGGCAGTGATGGACCAGCGTGTGGGAACCAGGCGTCGTCTCTTCCCGATGCCCATGGTTCCCATGGAGAATGCCTTCTGAATGCAGGAAAATGGCAATCCCTTTTGGTGCAAATCAACAACCGCGTTCCCAGCCAGTAGATCATCGTCGTAATAGACCTTCTCTAAATTGGTATCCCATCTGCTGCTGCATATTTCCAGCCTATCTAGAGGTGCACTGGGTCCGAAGGGAGTGTGCTCATCACTAAATGACATTCCTTTAGGAGCGTGGGAGAACTGTGCTTCGCTCTCAATGGAGCATGCGGATAGAGAAATGTCTCGCAGCTTATCTATGTAGCGATCTTGCAGATTTGTAACTCTGACGGATCTCTTGCCTCTGATCAGATTCAACCGGTATCTTATGATCTCTTCCTGGGTCTTCTTCTCGGGTATCCACGACTCAGGCCGGTCCATGATAACGGTGTCTCCATGCAAAGGTGCAATCATGGGACCTGCATATACCTTGGGGTAATTCCAGCTCCCAATGAAGACGGAAGGCGGTGTGCTGCCATCGAGATTTGTACTAACCTCCTGTGAAGGGATGTACATATTGGCCGTCAATTTTTTTAAATAGGCTTCCTTGCCTTTGATCACAATAAATATGATGGCAAATTCAAATAAAAACATAATGGATGCGGGGCGAAAGTGTTTCATTTACTCCCTCCTTTCTCCTCCCGGATCAAGCATGGGAAGATATTTACATTCAGGGCGGCAATAATTTGTTGAGGTGTCCTCAGATGAAATGGACTGTGCTAATTATGGCATTTATGATCATGCTGTGTACCAATGCATTTGGACAGATGAATCCGTATTCCAGCAACGCAGCAGGCGGCGCACCCACACCAACTGCGCCCAACAGCGCTGAATCGCTTGGCCTGCAAGTGCCAACGGACGTTACTGGTTCCCAACAGGCTCCAAGCGCTCAGGAGAGTACGCAAACTCTGATGAGCGCTAGCCAAGATGCGGCTTATGCCTCCGCTCCTGCGCAATCAATGGTCAGCACGAGCAATGCGGTCTACAATAGAATGATCGTTCCCCAGGGAGGCTTTGCGCCCAACAATCTTTATATATCCTATGCACCGCGAACAGTAGCAGCCTGCAATCTCTACGCCAATCTGCCTCTATGGATGCAGACCACAGGAAGGGGCAATATATGGTTTTATGAGTGGTATCCGAGCGGCATGCTCGATACTCAGTATGCTGGATATGTCAATTACCCGGGCTGGTTTAAGAGATGGTTCTTTGCCGATACTCCAGGCTGGCACATTCTCCAGTACTATTGCGGCGGCTGGAGCAATTATGCATACATTTATGTCTCCGGCCCAGGTGGTTACTGGATCAATCCAAACCCGGATCGCAATCCTATGCCATATCCGTATCCCAATTGGGACAGCCCGATAACCTACACATATCCACCCACCGGGCACACCTACTACTCCTATAAATGGACCTCATCTTCTGGGATCTGATAGAGGAGAGAAAAAATAACCGGAAATCTGGAAGATCGTAACAGATAAGAACCAGTGAAAACCGTCCCCTGCTGGGCAGGGGATGGGGATCTTTTTCTTGCCGATTGGATTTAATCGGTGGCAATTAACACATGGCTGGCCTTTATTACTGCATAGACTTCCTTTCCTTCTGAGAGCTCCAGTTCTTCTGCTGAAGCTCGAGTTATGATCGAGACTATTTCCTCGCCCCCGGAGACCCGCACTGTCACTTCCGTGTTCACCGGGCCATTTACTATGCGCAGCACTTTTCCTTTTAGAATATTTCTTGCACTTATCTTCAATATTCTCACCTCAAAATTTTAACAGATAGTCTTCTGGCGACATTCATATTATCCTTTGCGCTCGGAGGTAGCACCTGTCACTAAAAGGCTCAGCAGTCTCTTAACATTTTCGCGAAAATCATCCAGGTTGCCGTCATTTCGCAGCTTCAGATCGGCGACTTTCATGGCCTCGCACATGCCCCATCCCATCTCCCGGCATTCCCTCTGTTCAAGAGCTGCTGCTGCCAGACGGTCCGGCTCCTCGCAGGAGGATATTATCCTGGGATCGGCATCCGTCTCCTGGCAATCGTTTGCACTGCTTTTAACCGGATCGTCGGGACGGCCTCGGGCTGCTAGCCATTTAAGACGCGCCTGCGCCGGTGCACAGACCTCTATCAGGTGAAATTCATCGGCATGGGAGCGAAAGAAGTCCACCTCTTCACGGGAGCGCAGGCCATCAACCACTACGGTATCCTTTCCAGTGGCTAATGCCCTCTCAAAAGTCTTTTTAGCCACGGCGTCCCGGCCTTCTGCGGCTCGCAAGGCATTGCCGATGCGGCCCAGATTCTGGTCGGTAGGCTCCAGACCCTGGCGAACCGCTTCCTGGCGTATAACGTCTCCCATGACCACAACTGCCAGACCATGAAGCCTGGCAATCTGAGAGGCTTCACCCTTTCCTGAGCCCGGCAGACCCACAAAACCGATGATCTTCATTTTATTCATCAATTGCTGTCATATTGCACATTTGATTATCTAGTTTTTCCAGAGTTTCTTGGGTGCGGCTCGAATGCGAACCTGGAGTTTTGTCCCGCAATTGATCTCGCAAGCCCTGGCCATTTCCTGCAGAGATTCCACAAATACCGGTTCAAATCTAGTCTCTCCTTCGCGCGGCGTTCCCTGCTGCAATAACATGCTATCGAATCGATTATCCGGATAATGCGTCTTCAAGCGACAGAGCGTTTCGGCAATATCCACCAACTGGGAAACGGTTGGCATATCTGGAAAGATGGTGCAGCGTACGTCCAGCGCCACGCCCAATTTAAAGCAGATCGCCAGGCTTTCCTCCACACGCGCTGCCATGCCGGCTCTGCCCGTAGCCTTTTCGTAGAGCGGCTCTTGAAGAGACGTTTTGAGATCGAGGAATATCTTATCCACCAGACCTTTTTCCAGCAGTTTTTCCAGACCTCCGGGAAAACAGCCCGAGGTCTCCAGGCCTGTGGCCAGTTCCAGGCTCCTGGCCAGCCGAAAGAGCCGGCTGCAGGCCTCGATCTGGAGGAGCGGCTCACCTCCGGATAGGACAAGGGCATTGACAAATGGTTTGCTGCTTGCCCGTTGTGATGCATCTTCAAGGTTGATCTGCAGAGAATGTTCGTCCATAGTGCCAGCCCAGGGGGCCGCAGAAAAGCCCTTGACCTCAGAGACAATACGTGACGAGATCGTATGAAGTGAAACCAGACGTTCTCCCGTTTGCAGCATCTGGTTGTGGCAATGAGGACAGCGCAAAGGACAACCTCGCAAAAAAACAACCATAGCGGCGCGTCCCAACCAGTCCACTGTAGAAAGAGGAACGATACCCCCGAAGTTGACCTTCATCTACTTCCTGTTGATTGATCAAGCTTTATCGGCCTTCCGGCAATCCTGGTCAACCTCTCTCCCAGCTCCAACTCGTCTGACGCGGCCTTTTCCTTTATTGAGGCCAAATCTTTCTGGGCCTGATCCAGGGTCGCTTCCAGGCTCTTTTTGTTCTTTCTGGCCCGGCTCATCTCTTCTTTGAGGCGCTGGCCCTCGCGGCTGCTCTCTTTTATTGAGGACTCAGTCTCCATGATCTCTTCATCGATCGCTTGCAGCCTGGCCCGGACATCTTCCAGAGACCTTCTCGTTATGAGCAGGTCAATATGATCGAGAACTTTTTCCTTCTTCTTATCCTTCAAACCCAATGTTGCCAGATGGCTTTGCAGTTCCTCGAGAGACCCCGCAATCTCTTTATCTTGGACGGTGGAGGGTGAGAGAGAGAGCTGCAGAAAAACGTTTTTATGCTGCAGATTTATTCTGTCGCTAGATCCTTGCTTCATCATTCTGGCAATTGCCTTGTTCAGAGGTGCAATAAGATCATTGAGTTCAACCTCTGCCTGAGATTTTTCCTCCTTCTTCCGCTCCAGGGTTCTCTTCAGCTCTTGCATTCTTTTTCCTTTGTCGCTTGCCTCAAG
>JAQTXY010000103.1 GCA_028688535.1 Methanothrix sp.
AATAGAGATCGACGGCAAAAAGATAGAGGCCCATCAGGTTATGGGCCCCCCCCGGCCTGGCAGAAAAATTGTCTATACAGGTGACACAAGGCCTTGCAAATCCGTAGAGCTGGCCAGCCGGGGAGCGGATCTGCTCATTCACGACTGCGCTCTGGCAAATGATATGGCAGACTGGGCCAAAGAGACGAAGCACAGCACCGCGGCAGAGGCTGCAATAGTCGCTAAGAATGCGGATGTAGGACAGCTCGTTCTTACTCATATCAGCTCCCGTTATTCTGAGGATACCTCCCAGCTACTAAGAGAAGCAAAATCCATCTTTGAAAGGACTATTGTGGCAGAGGATCTGATGTCCCTGGAAATTTATCTAAAAGATGAATGAAAAATGCAGTGATTCCTCGTGCGCGAATCACTGTTTTGCATTCTTTTCTCGCTCTTCATGCACAGCATGCATGACCTGTCTAGATAGTTCATCATCCCTGCCAATGATTGACATATCCAGTGATTGCAATGCGAAATCGATCATGTCTCTGCTGTGAGAGAGATCGACTCCCTGGCTCTCTTTGGCAACCCCCCTTCGATAGAGATCATCGATCTCATCTTTAGACAAGCCCAGAGCAGTTGCCGTAGAAATGGCCCTTCCAAACATCTCCATCTCAATGTAATACTGCAAGCCCTCTCTGTAGAGCTTCCGGCAAAGATCTTCTTCTCCTGCGTTTTTGGCGATTAATGCCGCCCAAAGAAAGTCTCCCGCATCAGTCAAGATGGCAATGGCCTTATCTGTCATTCCTTTGTCTCTGGCTAAGACAACGGCATACTCAGTTTCACCTGCTTTTGCCAGTATCTCTACACCCTCTACTGCCAATTCATCTGGCAATTTTCTCAGGTTTTCCACAAGATAGGATACCTTTTCCTCGAAGGTTTTCCTCTCGAATTCTTCCTTCATACCATTGTACCCAGGTTCTTCTAGAAATACAATAACAATTAAGCTTTTGCATGAAATGGTATAAAATAGTAAAAATAAAAAAGCAAAAAGATTTATTGAGGCAGCAGAACTGCTGCTGCCTGCATTGCCCAGTTAATGAACGCATCCGGGAAGACGCCTATCCAGACCACTGCTAATAGGGTAAGGACGAGCGCAACCACATATCCCTTCTGCTCTGCCATCTTTGGGCCAGCCGGCTCCTTGAGGTACATATAGCTGATGATCCTCAGGTAGTACACCAGCGACAGAGCGCTGTTAAGGATGGCAATTACTGCCAGCCAGACCAGGCCGGAGTAAATGGCCGAGCTGAAGAGCACGAACTTGCCGATGTATCCTGCCGTGGGAGGTATGCCTGCCAGCGCAAACATAAAGATGAGCATGCAAAACGCTGTTATGGGCGCCCTTTTAGCAAGACCGGCATAGTTGGAGATGTCATCCGGGTCGGTTTCGCTTCCCTTGGACACCATGCTCGATACCTGAGCCGTGCCGATGAAGGCTCCTGTCTTCATGAGAGCATGTCCCAGGATAAGCAGCAACGCACCGGCAATGCCCAGCTGATCCGCCGGCACCAATCCAAGGTTTAGCACATTAACCGGCGCAGCTCCATAGGCAGCTCCTACCACTACAAAGGCGATGGCGATGTAGCCCGCCTGAGCAATGGAAGAGTATGCCAGTATGCGCCTCACATTGTTTTGCCAGCAGGCGGCAAGGTTGCCCAGCGTCATGGTCACAGTGGCCAATATAGCGAAGGCCATGTACCATTCCATTCGCAAGGCCACCAGGGCTATGATAATTACCCTGAAGGCGGCGACAAAGCCCATCTTCTTGGAGCCTGCCGCGAGCAGGGCCGAGACCAGGGGCGGTGCGCCCTCATAGGTATCGGGAGCCCACATATGGAAGGGCACCAGTGCCATCTTGAAGCCGAATCCTACTATGACGAAGAGCAGAGCCACCAGAGTTGCCGGGCCAAAGTTGGCCAGGGAAGCTGCGGCGATATCTGCCAGATGAGTGGATCCAGTCATGCCGTAGAGCAGCGAGAGGCCGAAGAGCATGAATGCAGAGGCAACTGAGCCGAAGATGAAGTACTTCATTGCCGCTTCCAGGTTCTTCTTGCTCTTATCAAAGGCTGCCATGGCATAGGTGGACAGGCTGGCCAGCTCAAAGCCCACGAACAGGGTCACGATGTCGATTGAGCTTGATACCACCATCATGCCCACTGTGGCAAAGAGCAGGAGTGCATAATACTCTTCTGCACCTTTTCCAGTGTACCTAGAAAGTGAGGCTATCACTACCAGTAGCGATACTACCAGGAAGACGACCTTGAAGAACTGAGACAGGGCGTCGACTGATATGGTATCAAAGAAGAACAGGGCAGGCTTGATGGTCAGATTAGAGGCCACCAGACCCAGAGCTACTACCAGCCCTGCAGCGCTCAAGTATCCCATGAGCTTGCCGCTATTCTTCATCAAGGACCCCAGCAGTACGACGAGCACTGCCAGGAATGTGAGTAGCGCTTCTCCCCAGAGGGGTGCGTAGTGTGAAAATTCCACTTCAGATCACCCCCATCTGGGTCAGGGTAATGACAGGCTCCATGACCTGAGTTGCCGCTGTTCCCATAATATCTGTGATCAGACCGGGCTGAATGCCGAAGATCAATGAGAGAACTATGATCATGGCCATGGAGAACAGCTCGTAGGCATGCGGTTCATGTACATTCATATACTTCTTCAATATCGGCCCGAACATGGCTTTTTGCATGGCCCAGAGATGATAAGCAGCCGTAATGGCCACGCTCAGGAAGACTACGAACATTGTGTAGCTGGGCAGCGTTGCATAAGATCCGGTCAGGACCATGAACTCAGCCACGAAGCCGCTCATGCCCGGCAGTCCCAAAGAGGCCATGAATCCGGCCATCATCAAGACGGCGAACTTGGGCATGCGATCAGCCAGTCCACCCAGATCGGCGATGACCCTGGTCCCTACCACGTGCTGGATAGTACCAGCGGACATGAAGAGGACACAGGTGATGATGCCGTGCGAGAACTGCTGGAACATGGCTCCGGTAACCGACATCCAGGTAAAGGCCACGGCTCCGAGAGTTACAAAGCCCATGTGACTGACGGATGAGTACGCTACCAGCTTCTTGATATCCTTCTGAGCCAGTGCCATGAAGGCTCCGTAGACAATGGAAATCACCGCAATGACGGCGATGATGGTCACGAATGCCTTATCGACGCTGGGGAGCATGGGCATAATGACCCTGAAGAGGCCGTATCCGCCCATCTTGAGCAGCAGAGCTGCCAGCACAACCGAACCGGCTGTAGGTGCCTCGACGTGGGCATCGGGCAGCCAGGTATGGAAGGGGAAAGCAGGCATCTTAACCAGGAATCCCAGGAGAAGGCCGGCGAAGATGATATTGAGCAGGCCGGTTGGGAAGATGGTCTTATCTGCAGTCGCCGCCAGCAATGTCAGCATATCGAAGGTTCGTGTCCCCTCGGGCGTCTGGTAGGTGAAGTACAGGGCAAAGATGGCCAGTAGCATTACCAGGCTTGCCACGTGGGTGTAGATGAAGAACTTGATGGCAGCATAATCCTTTCTCGGTCCACCCCACGATCCAATGAGGAAGAACATGGGGATGAGCACTATCTCCCAGAAGATGTAGAACAGGAAGAAGTCCAGAGATGTAAAGACTCCCAGCACGCCAACTTCATTGAGCAGAAGCAGGGCAAAGTACTGATTGGGCTTCTTGGTCTCTCCCCAGGAGTATATTATTACCAGTACCGATACTATAGTAGAAAGCAGCACTAAGGGAAAACCTATGCCGTCGACGCCTACGGTGTATTTGACGCCGAGAGACGGAACCCAGTCATAACTCTCTACGAACTGCATTAATTTGGAAGTTTTGTCAAACTCCATATACATTTGCAGGGATAGGGCTAAAGGTATAAGCGAGGCTATTAGAGCCACGAATTTGGCCTTGGTTCCCGCAAAGAAGGATACCACTGCCCCCAGAAGGGGAATGGCAATCAATAGCGAGATCACATTTGAGATCATACCAGGCCCACCTCCATAGCCAGAGTAATTACAACCACCAGCACCACAACTCCCAGCACCAGTGCTGTGACATAGTTTTGCACCACACCGGTCTGAACCTTTCTAATATGCTGTGCGAATCCCAAAACCCAGGCACTGAGCCAGTTAAGCCATCCATCCACCAGCTTGATGTCGATCATATTGCAGATCAACGCCGTGCCGTAGACTACAGTCTCAGCAAACCAGCCGGTAAGGATCTCATGCTGATAATATCCTTTGAGCAGCAATTTCCGAATGGGGTCCTTGTCGCCCGTAACCTGGCTCGGGTCAAACTTCTTGATTTTATCGAAGTAGAAGAGGCCAGCCAGAAGTATGCCGCCAATTGCTACGATGATTGGCAGTATCTGTATGTACCAGGGCTCTCCAGCTTCTCCTTCTCCGCCTTCTTCTCCTTCGCCGGCAGCTCCATGACCGCTTTCAGCAACTTCAGGAGCACCTTGCTCCTCTTCTAAAGCGGCACCCTCGGGAGCGGCGTGTCCTTCGAGGACATGTCCTCCGATTATGCCGAGCTGGGCAAAGTCTACATCGTAATGCTCGAAATTGGAATCAAGATAGCTGTAGAAGTCTTCTTGAGCCGCAAAGCCGAATCCAAAGGCAAATACTGCTAAGATCACCAGCGGCCCGATCATGATCATGGGCGACTCGTGTTTGCCATAGTCGGATCTTTCCTTGCCGGTAAAGACCGAGAACCACATCCTGAAGGTGTAGATAGCCGTCAAGACCGCTGCTAGTACCAGCATTATGTAGGGCAGGAAATTGATCATTACGCCGTACTCGTAGGCAATTACTATGATCTCGTCTTTGGAGAAGAATCCGGTGAATAAGGGGAATCCAGCCAAAGACAGGGAGCCTATGAGCATGGTGTACATGGTCCACTTCATGTATTTTCCAACGCCGCCCATTTCCCGCATATCGTTAGTATTGACGGCGTGAATGACCGAACCCGCACCAAGGAAGAGGAGTGCTTTGAAGAAGGAATGTCCAATCAGATGGAAGATGGAAACACCCACCGCAAAGGTTCCTACTGCTGCTCCTACTCCCAGGCCGGCCATCATAAAGCCGAGTTGCGAGACCGTGGAAAAAGCCAGCACTCTCTTGATATCGAAGGCAGTCAGACCCATGGTGGCAGCAAACAGAGCCGTGAAAGCACCAACTGCAGCTACTGCCGTCAGCCCGTAGGGTGCGGCGTAGAAGAGCGGGAACATTCTGGCCACCAGGTAGACGCCTGCTGTAACCATGGTCGCAGCATGAATCATGGCTGAGACGGTGGTTGGACCTTCCATGGCATCAGGAAGCCATACATGCAGGGGGAACTGACCTGACTTGCCCACTGCGCCGCCGAGCAATCCCAGAGCGATAAGCGTCAACTGATCTGCTGGAATTTGGGCCACATGAGCATAGATCACCGGGAACTGCAAGAGGTACTCTCCGGGTGCGAGAGTGAGGTTCAGACTGGCCAGGTTATTGTAGAGCAGAATTATGCCCGCCAGGAAGAGAACGTCGCCCACGCGCGTTGTCAGGAAAGCCTTCTTCGCAGCCGCGGCAGCGGAAGGTTTTCTGTACCAGAAGCCGATCAAGAGATAGGAACACAGTCCCACCAGCTCCCAGAATATGAAGAGCTGAAGCAGGTTATCGGCATAGATCAGGCCCAGCATGGAAGCGGTGAAAAGAGCCGCTTCAGCGAAGTATCTCGCTGCGCCCGGATCACCATTCATGTAACCATTGGCATAGGTATGAATCAGTGTAACCACAAAGGTCACCATGAGAAGCATCACTAGCGCCAGTGGATCAATCAGTATGCCCACATTGAAATTGGCGAACCAGGGCATGGACTGATGAATTATCTCATTCGGATATATCTCTGAGAATATTCCCAGCGATAGTATGAGACCTGCAAATGTCGCCAGAACGGTAAGGAAGCCTCCACCTCTGGGCAGATGCCATCCTACGAATAGGCATAGCAAGAAGGCCAGTACTGGAAGGGCTACAATCAGATATGCATAATCGGCATACATTCCTTACCACCTCATGGCGTTAATGTTGTCCAGGTCTATTGTTCCGTATAGCCTGTACAGTGCAATCAATATGGCAAATCCAACGCCTGCTTCAGCCGCCGCCAGCGCAATAGAGAACAGGGCAAAGACCTGACCGTTCACATTAGGCTGGTAGGCTGAGAAGGCGACAAGATTAATGTTGGCGCTATTGAGCAAGAGCTCGATGCACATCATCAGCTTGACACCGTTCTTTTGAGTAAAGAGTCCGTACAAGCCGATGGTGAACATCGTGGATGCCAGTAGTATGTAAAGCTCCAACGGTATCATCGGTAAATCTCCCTCCTTGTCATCGGTTGTCGCCCTCCTCAGGCAACCTCCTTTCGTGCTACCCAGACCGCTCCTACAAGGGCCGCCGTCAAGACCAGAGCCAGGATCTCAAAAGCAAAGACGTAAGAGGTGAAGATCTCCAATCCCACGTCTCCAATGCCGCTTTCCGGCAACCTCAATCCTTCCCGCGGCTCAAAGCTGAGCGGCTGTTCAATACCTGTTCCCCAATCGGAAAGGGAGAACGAGGCGAAGAGAGCAGCCAGGAAGGCCAGGGTAATAATAATTATCTTATATTTCACCATGGGACTCCTCCATAATCGTCTTCCTCGTGAGCATCACGGCGAAGAGCATCAGAACTCCGACGGCTCCAATGTACACCAGAATCTGAGCTACACCAACAAAAGGTGCATTCAGCATTATGTACAAAGCGGCCACTCCGGCAAAGCTTCCCAGCAGGTAAAGAGCGCTGTGAACTATGTTCTTAGCATACACTACGAGAGCCGATAATAGCACGATGATTGCAGCGATGGCCAGGAAGGCCAAGAGCTCAATGGCAAATCGTATATCTAAGGC
>JAQTXY010000104.1 GCA_028688535.1 Methanothrix sp.
AGATCGTCGTGGAACTCATCTGCTCTGGGGATATCTGCATTTCCTCAATGGCCATTACTCCGGTTACCTGCAATAGCAAACCGGATAGAAGAATAATGGCTATCAAGGCAACAGATCTCCACCTTAATAATCGTGCAATCACAATAACTACCTCCTATATAATTCTGTGCGATTATCTTTCGTAAATAATCGTGCTTGAATCTAGCCTATCATCCTGATTCTTGAAGACCGGCATCTCAATAATCGGCCACCACTCTGCATCCAAGCTTCTGATCTCCCCACTGACTGCATCCAGCAAAGCGATCATAGCAGGATGGGCAAAGTGTGCATTTGGCGCCAAGTCGATAAAAAACAACCAGCTACTGTTCTTGCATGCCAGATATTCAGATCCCATGCCCCCATCAGGTACTGCCTGCATCACACGCGATCCTACATCCAGTAGCAGAGGATATTGATTTGCTCGCAGGCTGGTGCTGTTGATTGTCGGAATGACATTATCAATTATCTTTTTTGCAGCGTCCTCCTTGGACATCAATATTGGCTGAATCGAATCACTTGCAATGCTCTGATTTGTAATGGCAAGACAAAAAACTGCCAACCACACTGCCAAAAATTTCAATAAAGACCAATGAATCCCGTCTCTTTTCAAAGACATATCAATCTCCAATTGATAATGATTATTATTTGGATAAAAATTTATCTGTCTTAAATATCTTCGCAGCAATCGACAAACAGATCTCTAAGACATAATATTATTCCCACAAAGGCTTTACCTCTTCTTAGCATCCGCAAATTCGTTCTTGACCAGGGGTCTATAAAAATTGTGGGCGAAATATTACTGGGGAATATATACGGCATAGCCGCGTGGCGGCGCCCAGAGTTCAGTCCAGCCGCTGACGTTGGTCCACTTATCTTCCGGAATCCCATCATCATTGCTTGACCACCAGGCATGCGGAGAAAGACGTGTGTCGCTCCATCTGGTTTGTACCCATGTTCCATTCCAGTTGCTGCGGTTGTTCAAGACCAGAACTAATCCGCGTTGGGTCTCATTTCCATCTCGCTGCATCACATACAGGTCATCGTCCACATAAAGGATGCCCGTGCTACCGCCAGCATATTTTTCATGAACCCGGACCAGAGCGGCAATGCCTCTGTGATTGCTATCCTGGCCCAAGTTCCAGTTGAAGTAATCCTGCCAGAAGACACATGGGTAGCCCTCGTGGGTGAGAATGTAGGCGTAGGCGAGTAGTTTGTCGTGGATGATGGATTTATTTCTTGCTACATCGTGATTCTCAACAAATGTGACGGTTTCCGCAGGACGGTCATACATGAGTTGTCCAGGTTGCGGTACAAGATTACGTAGACTGAAACCATAGCTGTCACAAAAGCTTTGCAGACGATCGCGTAGCGGAAAGTCAAAAGCGCCAACTAAATTATCTGACCACGCATTAGCTTCACTGAGCCAGTCCTTAATGGTGCGGTCGTTATCCCAACATTCTCCGACGCCATAGGGCTTGAAGACCTTCCCGTCACGCAGAGCACGCAGTTCCTGGATGGCGCGGACCATCCAGCCACCATAGCCCTTTACCATATCGTAGCGGAAGCCGTCAAATCCGATGGTCTCTAATAGCCATTTTGCGTACTTGATCAATTCCATATAAACTAGGGGGTTGCGATGGCAGAGGTCAGGCATCTCTCCAAACATAGCATTATCCCACTGTTCATAGAGGCTGGGATGAAAGAAGGACCAATCACGGTGGAATTGTCCGCTCTCAGGTCGAAATTGGGTCCAACGCCTTATGGAATCGATGGGATTTGGCTCTTCTGCATCTCCCCCGCTATTGTGGTTGAAGACCATATCAGCGTAGACCTGTATTCCATGGTTGTGAGCAGTCTTGATCAGATCAAGCAGATCTGCCTTGGAACCGAACCATGTCGGTTTGCCGCCTTTCTGATCAAGGTCCCCGAGGTCGTAGTAATCATAAGGATTATAGCCCATTGACTTCCATGAGGCTGCCTTACTGACTGGTGGCAGCCAGAGAGCCGTGAACCCGACTTGCTGTAACGCAGGGATTTGATTCATGATCTTCGCCCACCACTCATGTTCGCAGGATTCCACAATGGGACAATCCCAGTAAAACGCCTGAAGCATGACTCCCATAATTATTCTCCTCCACTTGGTTTGGGTTAATTGCATGGCAATAATGATACGACGTCTAGAAATTGTTTAAATGTAAACATTCTTGCTATTTAAAGATATGAGCCAGAACGTACGATGCCTTTGTGCTCTGATATAATGGGATCGGAATTTTCATGGTTAGTACAAACGTCCTTCCACAAGGATTTGCATATGCTTATGCGTTCAACATTCTATTTGTCCAGCAGTATATGAACAACAAACATTTTCCTAAAGCCTCTTCCACCTTCGATTCGATTGATGAATCCAATTGACCATCGCCTTGGATGTGAACCCAGCTCGGGATCTACCCTGTCACCAGCAATAGTCATCTCTGGAAGATCGGTCAAAAGGTTAGTTAACAGGACCTGTGAGGAAAGAAGAGGAAGGAACGGAAGGAACAGAGAAAGCAGGGCCATGCTGAACATGTTTCCGAATGGTCAATCACTCTTAAGAATAGCGGTCTGCATCATGATGTACATTAATGAGGAGTGGATGACTGGTAGAAAGTATTTATCCTTAGAGGAATGAATTGGAGTGGATACAGGGCTCGTGCAAATTACAGCAATTTTTGCATGCTACCGAGATGAAGAAATAAAAGATCGTTCTGAGAGCGAGCAGGTCAATATCATGCGCGGAAAAATCCTATCAGGTCTCGGTCAGGCTCAGTACTTCCTCAGCCGTGAGGGCTACAGTCGTCAGTTCCAGGAGCGCCTGGGCTTCGTCCCCTTCCCCGGCACCCTGAACGTGCTCTTGGATGAGCCATTCCCGGCGGAGAAAGGGACAATCAAAATAGAGGGCTTTGCCGAGGAGAGCCGCACTTTTGGTGAGTGCAAATGCTACCGCATCAAGCTGAACGGCATGCAGGCCGCTGTTGTCCGACCCGAGAGGAGCCGCTATCCGCCGGAGCTGATCGAGGTCATAGCGCCTGTGCAGTTGCGCCTAGTGCTGGGGCTGGAAGACGGCGATCTTGTTGAGGTTATAATAATATGATATACTGCTATTTTGCGTACTATAGTCTATCAATTGATATTTAGGCATGCCTGCTCACAAAAAGGTCTCCGTAGATCTCTTCCTGCTCCAGCCATACCTGCTTTCTCTGGGCCATAAAGAGCAGAGAGACGTAGTTGGTGACCATGTGAGGTTCGCGATTTTCTTGGATCGAATGGGAACCAAGTTTATAGCACACGATTCTCTTATTACTGAGGGATTGCCTCTGCTATTTCTACTCTCTGCCAAAATAAAAACTCAATGGTATAAATCAGCAAAACTACTTTGCGAGGAGTCAAAATGTGTGAAACTATATATGCATGGTATTGTGAAGCTTCAGTTACTTGGCAACTATCCATTTTACCTCTGGACATCTCAAAAAAACCTTGACCTAAATAATCGCGTTCCTGCGCTTTGGCACAACTATCCAACTATCTGCAACTTTGATCCAACTTCAGATTTTCGCTATGTATAACCATCATACAACTAAAACAACTCGTTTTTCTGTTTTCACGAGGCATGCTCTCAAGCTATGCCATTTTGAACGTATCATGGTTGATAACGCATCCTGCTAAAATCCCAACTCCCAGTTGTTTCAGTTTTAAGAGCCAACTGCAACCTTGCATCTGAGAAATAATACAGCTGCAGCCTATTCCTATTTCTTTTGCCAATTGATTATGGTGAAGTCTAAATAGAATAAGTCAAGAACTTAAGCATAAAAACCAGTAATGGAGGACTCCATATGAGAAATATCGAGGTTATTTTAATAGTTGCTTCTGCAGTTGCTCTCCTGGCAACATCATCAATAGGCTTGTCGATAGCCACAGATGGAAATGAAAGCTACGTCTATGTATTAGAACCAGGAGCAAGAGAAGACCTGATTAACTTTGTGAATGACGCAAAAGATTTCGTTGCAGAGCAAGGCAAGGATAAAGCTATTGAAGTCTTCAATCATCCAAATGGAGAGTTTACAAGAGGAGAACTCTACATAATTGCCTATGACTTCAACGGAACCCGCTTGGCGCATCCATACCTACCAGAAGGGATTGGCAAGAATGCCCTTAATGTGACCGATTCCAATGGAGTTGCCGATGTTAAGAATATGCGTGAGGTAGCAAAAAGGGGTGGTGGATTCACTTACTATATCTGGCCTAATCCCGCTCATTCGGATGCAGAGGAGCTTAAGCTAACCCATGTTCTCAAGGTAGATGATGGATTGTGGTTAGCAGCAGGTACTTATCTGAGGATACATACCCCCGTCTTCAGTAACGAGTCCAGAGAAGATCTCGTGGCTTTTGTAGAGGGAGCAAGAGACTTCGCACTAAATACCTCCAAAGAAGATGCAGTTAAGACCTTCAATGATTTAAATGGCAGTTATGTCGAAGGAAACCGTTATATTTTCGCCTATGACTTCGCTGGTAATTGCTTAGTACTTCCTACTCAGCTAGAATTTTTGGGCGTGAACCGGATTAATATTACAGATTCCAATGGTGTTGAATACATCCGAGATATGATTGCTATTGCCCAAGATGGAGATGGTTTCGTTTACTACATAAAACCCGACCCAGCAGAAAACATGACACAGGGATTCAAATTAAGCTATATCACGAAAGTTGATGACACCTGGTGGTTGGGAGCAGGGATCTACGCCTAGCAAATGATTGTGGCATAATTAAACAGCCACTATTCTTTTGCTTCTCAACACATTATCAAATTGATAATAGTTGATCCAACTATCCAACTACATCCGACTTTTACACAACTCCTAATTTTCGATATGCATAGACTTCATACAATTAAGCAACTTAATTTCACTAATAGCAAGCTCTCTTGATGACCATACTGCAAATGACCCAACTTTCTAGAAGCCGCTATCAATATCTATAACCGTTATACAACTAATCCAACCATGTTTTCTACTATGCGTGTAACTTGAGTTGGTAGTTATTTTGCCGAAATCCCAAAAATCTAGTTGTTTTAGTTGGATAAGTATTTAGCTATCGATTTTGGCGAGTCGTTCAAAGTCGGGAAAACTTTTGGAGATTATTATGGGATTAAATCACCTATCTTCCACCATGGAAATTGAATTCCACCCAGCTGCATCTCTGATCTCATAAACTATTCAATGAAATTATCGCCCTTATTGAGATGAAAATGATTGGATTACAGTCAACCTTGAAGGCGTTCTTATGATATTTGGAAGCGAGAATATATCTCCACTCTGCCCAGGCGACGACCTGGGACTCTGGATGAAATCAACAACTACAAAGTTGGGATTCGGCGCGTAAGTTCCTCCCAGTCGCTGCCAACGGCTTTTTTAATGAGTTCTTTAACTCCCTTAAATGCTGGCGCAGGAATCACAGTTTGCATTATTCGGATCATATTCTCACGATCGTCGTTACCCATCAACGGATACATCCACGAAACAACTTCTGGGAACCTTTCCTGGGGAATCTGATTCGCAAGAACGCTGACCGCTTTTGCTTGCTCGGACAATGATACTCTTTCCCTAAAAATCCTGTACAGATGCGCATCTTCTTTTAATAGATGCATCTTAAGATGAAAACGAAATGCAGATGTTGCTCTAGCAGTCTCCAAAAGATCTTGTGCAGAATACGACTTATTTAATGTATCATATGCCATATCCAAACCACGGTGGTCTTTTAGATAAGCTTCCGCAACCAGAGGAGCTACCTTATCAAGTGCTGGAAAGACAGCCAACTCTTCTCCGCCAGCATGCCAGACCAATACTTCGTTTAAAAATCTGAAGCGTTCGATGGTGGTTTCAAGTCCCGCTATTCCTCGTGCTGAATCTAACGCGGCGGCATCTATTCGATCCATGTCATTCCTGAATGCATTGTGAATCGCCCGTATTGCATCTGTAGGTTCTACCATATAAATCCATTATATTACTTCTCATTAAAATAACTTATTACATCATGCATTCGCTCCCTTCATATTTGTTGACTAGATACTTATAATAAGCATTCAATGTTAATGAAGCAGATCATGCGAGAACCAGAGCGAAATCTATATATCCGACAATTGTCGTATATGCTTATTGGCAAAGGTCGAAATCCATTATGTCCCTCCTTCTAACAGACTTTTGCCTCCCTCCTTCTTATTCCATATAAAGAAAGACTTATAGCCTAACTCATCCTTCAACTTGCCCGCGTATGCCAGTCAAAAGGAGGGAGGCATAAGTCGGAGTGTTAGGGCTTGAAGACTGGCCAGGCCCCGCACTTCTTTACATCATATCGGGAAAATCCCCTCCATTTGTCTCTATTGGCGTGGGTCTATCTGTACTTTTCTCTTCGATTTTTCTCTGCTCATTGGAGGGACCAAAAGAGATAAATATCATGAACATATATTATAGTTTTTTAAGGTTATGCCATCGTAACCGGGGGTTCAGGTCCTTTTTCCTCCTTCCTGGCCCCCCCACCACCTCTTCAACTAATTTTAACATAATTTATCCCGTACTATCTTCATATTGCGCAATATTCCAATTCGATAATCGAGCGAGATGCCTGGCAAATAAGCTTTCTCTAAACTTCTCAATCTGCTCCTTACTAGGTTCGGATGTATGACAGAACTCCAAGCAGTACTTCACGAATCGCGTATAGCTTTCAATCGTTGCTGGTCTAAGACCTTGACTATCTAAAAAATTTCGAAAAACGATTAACTGCAATGTAATAAGTACCGGTTTCTTCTTTAATGCTCCAATCG
>JAQTXY010000105.1 GCA_028688535.1 Methanothrix sp.
GTTATGATATGAGTTGTGGGATCAAAGGGAATTCCTTCGTCCTCGATGATCAGCTCCAGTCGATCGCCAGAGACTCTGGCAGAGATATGAATCGTGCCTTCTTTTCCCGGGTAGGCGTACTTGACAATGTTAGTGCATGCCTCTTCCACGACCAGCAAGACCTCCATTACCTTTCGCGAATTAAAACTCGCAACGCTCATCAGGCTTTCCACGAAGTCCGAGATGACGGGAATCTGCTCTATCGTGGCTTCAACAGTAATCTCCTGTTCATTTTCGATCACTTCTTTTTCCATCGCCGTCACGATTCAGTCACAATTCATTTTTGCAGTTTTATGTCGCCCAGAGCCTCACTCTGATTAGAATGGATGGAGAAGAGTCTATTAAAGCCGGTCATCTCGAATACCTCTCTTACAAAAGGCTGTAGCGAGACCAGCTTCACCCCTCCCTTCTTCGGCCGGACTTTCTTTTGCGCAGCGAGCAAAACCCGCAATCCTACGCTGCTGATATAAGTCACGCCTTCCAGATCGAGCACGATCTCCGATTTGTTCTGGTCTATCAGGTCGTTTAACATGATCTCGAGATCTTTGGAGGTGGCGGCGTCGATTCTGCCGGAAACGGAAACAACGGGCACATTATCGATGCATGTCTGGTTTATTTCCATAGATTATCACATCGCTCTTACTACTACCATGGTAATATCATCAAACTGAGCCTGGCCGTCACAAAATTGTGAGAGATCAGCCAGTATTTTATCCAGTATCCCCTGAGCGGAGTGCTGACAAGATTTGGTAATCGTGCAACGGAACCTTTCAATGCCATACTGCTCGCCATTGCGGTTCTCTGCCTCATTTACCCCGTCTGTGTAGAGCACTAGAACATCTCCTGAGGATAGGTCGACTCTGCGCTCTTCATATTTCGCCCCTCCCATCGCACCCAGAGCAATGCCCGTCACCTCCAGTTTCTCAAAGGCATTGCTGCCACTTCGCATGAGCAATGGCGGAGGATGTCCAGCATTAGCGTAAACCAGACGGCGCATACTCTCATCCAGCACTCCGTAAAAGAGGGTGACAAACATGCCCTCTCTTGAGTCTGCGCAGATCATATTATTTGCATCCTCCAGTACATCGGTTCCTTTTTCATGATGGGTGGCGTTAATTCTCACAATTGTCCGCGAGAGCGCCATGAAGAGTGCAGCAGGCACGCTCTTTCCTGATACATCTGCTATGACCATTCCCAGCTTTCCGTCTCCAGGTATGAAGTCATAGAAATCACCTCCCACCTCCATCGCAGGAATAAATGTCGCTGCCAGATCAAAACCAGAGAGGGAAGGAATCTTCTCGGGCAAAAAGCTCCGCTGGATGTCGGATGCAATTCGCAACTCCGACCTGGATCTCTCCAGAGACTGCTCTGTTCTTCGCATGTCGGTGATATCTCGAATTGACTCAATTGAACCGGCAATATTGCCCAGGGAGTCGTAAAGCGGCGTCGCTTTGGCCCAGATGAAGGAGCCCGTCGGCCCGAAGGTAGGGATGAATATCTCACTGGTCAGAGTCTTTCCTGCTCTTTGAAGTCCTGGATAATTCTTCTCAATCTCCTCATCGGACTGGAGGACCAGATCGGCAAGAATTGGCCTTCTTATGCCGTAAAAGGGCAGAGAATACTCGTAATCTCCTTTGCCCACCATATCCGCGGCACAGGCTCCTGTCATCTTCTCCATCGCCCTGTTCCAGGTTAGGACATTGCCTTGCTTGTCAATTGCAAATGTGGCATCAGGCAGAAAGTCGATGACTTCTGCCAGACGTTGTTTCATGGCCGCAATCCTCTCTGCAGCCCTCTTTCGCTCCGTGATATTCATAGCAACATGGACCACCCCCTGCAGCCGCCCGTCTCCTGTCTTTATGGAATTGCTGCGAGTGATCCATATCTTGCCATCCGGAGTGGCCAGCTCGCCTTCGTGAGAATTGCCGGTAAGCAGAGTTAAGGCAGCTTTGCAGCCGGGGCAGGGCTCATTTAATCCTTGAATCGCTTCATAGCAGTGCTTGCCGCAGAGTTCATGCAGAGAGTGGCCTAGATATTTTTGTACGGCGGCATTGACCCAGATAATGCGCATCTCTGGATCAAGGTACTCAACAGCCACATTCTTCAGGCTGCTGAGGATGGCCTCCTTCTCTTGCTCTGATTTGAGCAAAGCTTCTTCGCTCTTCTTTCGCAGGGTAATATCGCGAATGGACTCGATGGCGCCTATTATCTCTCCACGGGAATCATAAAGAGGCGCAGCCCTAGCCCAGAGATGAGAGCCATTAGGCCCAAAGGTTGGTATGAATATCTCGACCGTCAGGGTTTTTCCATCTCTCTCTACCAAGTCATATTTTCCTTTGACCTCATCATCGGGCATCAATACCAGATCGACTAGAATCGGCCTTCTAATGCCGTAAAAGGGCAGAGCGTATTCGTAGTTGTTTTTGCCGATCATATCTATGGCACTGGCGCCGGTCATATTTTCCATTGACTGGTTCCAGATGATAACCCTTCCATCCATATCGATGGCTAAAATAGCATCTGGCAAAAAGTCAATACATTTTTCGAATATAGATAATGGAATATCTTCGGCTGGTTTGGGATATAACACGCATTCTCCAACGCTTTGATATTATTTAAGCATTGACTGCATTGAGGAAAACTATCAAATATAATTTATTGACATGTATTGGGCTTGTCCAGCTTGCATAAAAGGAGTGCTTTTGCCATGCCGCCGATGATATCGCAGAGTGTGCCAGGGACCAGGGAAGTCGCCATCTATCCCTACCTGTGCAAGATCGACATCATGTCATCTAATTCTTACCTTCTCTCCAGCCCAGGACAGATCGCACTCATCGATCCAGGTGGCTCACAAAGTCAAGTGGAATGCTTGGAAGAAGAGATTAAAATCCTGCAAGATGATTTGCTCCGCCCAGTTGTGGTCTATCTTACTCATGTGCATATTGATCACTGGTATCAGCTCAAGCAATGCCAGACATTATCCAGAGCTATTTTGGCCGTGCAGGAGACGGGAGCTATTGCTCTGGAGACTGACGACCCCCAGATGACCCTTTCCAAGCTGCTGGACAGGCCTATGTCAACAGTTCCCGTCGATATCCGACTGCTCACCAGTCATGACAAAACAAAATTAGGCAAGAATTCTCTTGTTATGAATGGATGGAGTTTCGATTACATCACAAATTCCCGATGGATCGCAGAGGATTCGTTGCTCTACAGCCAGATTGTGCCGCTTGGAAAAGAGGACCGCCTGGAGATCTACCACACCCCGGGGCATAGTCCGGATGGCATCAGCATCCGCACCGGATCGATGCTCATCGTGGGTGATCTATTCTTTGCGCCTAACCCAGGTGTGGCTGGGGCCTATGGTTGGAGCCAGAAGGATTTCCTGCAATCAATCCAAAAAATCCTGTGGATTCTGGAAAACGAAAAGATCCTCATCTGTTGCACCGGCCACGGCAAATTCATCGACGCCCAGACAGCACATAAGACGCTGCAAGTCATGTACTCGGATACGGCTTTGCTAAAGGACCTGCAAGAGATCACACCCCTCTGGGCCAGGAGAATATCAGATTACGCCCAGGATCTCATAAGTGAGCTGGAGAGGATCTTCACCATCATTGCCGGTAGGTTGGCCTACATATCTCATGTGCTGGCAGAGCTAGATGAAGAGGCGCAAGCCAAAGAGCTGGATTGCCTTCTGGACGCCAAGTACATGGACGAGCTATTTATTGACTTTCATGCTTTTGCCAGAGAACTTCATGCCGGAAAGAAGCTGGACATAGAGATGGTTCATAAGACGGGACAGATCGTAGGCAGGCTAGACAGACTATTTGCCAAGAGGAAGCTGGAATCAGTGCTCGACCAGTCACTTCTGGACAGGGCAGGCAGACTGCTCAGTGACTATGCGGCCACCTATCGCGGCTTTCGTCCTCCTTTCATAGTCTCCCGCGTAGACGTCAACCGACTCATCGAGGTGGTTTTGGAGAGATTGCGACATAATGCTGATGAAGAGGAGGCGGTTATGCAAGCGGAAAGCGCTGAAGACTTTCTCTTGGCATTGAGGCATCGTATCGCTCAAGTGAACATATTTGAAAGCGTAGACTTGGTTTTTTTACCTTGCACCGGGGAAGCTTTTGCGCGCATGGATCAAGAGCGTTTTACCGATATACTGATGGATATGCTGGAGCGGTTTGCTGGGGCGGGAATAAGAGGGATTGAAATCGCCACGGCATGCAACGATCAATGGTTTTTGGTGCGCATCACAGGAAAATGCGAATGCAGTTATCATCCACTGAGTCGATCCGAGAGGTTCTTCGAAAGGAATCTGGCGCTCTCGGGAGGTCTTTTGCAATTCTCTAATGAGGCAAACCGTCCATCTGCGGAAATCGAGTTTGCCGTATTTCAGGAAGAATGGTGACAGGGATGCAGGAAGATAAGATCATTAGCCTCAATCTAGCTTCGGGGGCTGGCTTGGGGCGTATAGCCGGATAGCATTTGTCTACTATGAGATATTCTCAAAATAACACAATATCTGCATCATATCTCTATGCAGAACCATCCTGAACCGTTAAATGGATTTTAGAACTCTATGGCACGAGTTTTAAATAGATGTATCAGTTCCAAAAAATCATCGTTCTGCTATATCTTTTTATATCGTTCAGAGGTGGTGGTTATCGGGCAATTCACCAACCCGATGAGTTGATCCTTTATGGAGGTAGTGAAAAAATGAATAAGATTAGACTTTTTGTGGCATTAGTGGCTGCATGTATTCTTATCATGCCAGCACTTTCGATGCCCAATGAAATGGGACAAGACCAAAAGAAGTGTGACTGCCCGAATTTTATGAAGGACTGCGCACAGATGGGCCTAGGCCAGGATGGCAAAGAGAATGCCTTTGGCTGCCATAAGTCCATGATGGGAGAAGACGGCAAACAGATGGGCCTCGGACAGGATGGCAAAGAGAAAGCCTTTGGCTGCCAGAAATCCATGATGGGAGAGAACGGCAAACAGATGGGCCTCGGACAGGATGGCAAAGAGAAAGCCTTTGGCTGCCAGAAATCCATGATGGGAGAGAACGGCAAACAGATGGGACAGGGCCATAAACCCATCAAGTCCATGATGGGTGATAAGGGACGAGAGGATAAAACTGAAGTAAAAATTGTCATAATCAACGTGAATACTTGATTATGATAACTTCTCAAAGATCCCATTATTTTTTTAGATGGAACGATTATTATGAGGATTAATCTCAAGCTAAACATGGGTTAAAATCCGCAAAAAATGAAAATTATCAAAGGGAGAATATAAGCATGACAAAAGGCGTTTGTTTAGCAGTATTAATGCTGCTAATAGGCAGTTGCTTGATGCTGCCCGCATCATCCCAGGAACAAGTATCCCAAACTGTTTACGTCTATGATGGTGATTTCAACGGCACGCTCCTCTCGGGCGTGCAGGTTGTCGGTCAGGATGCTACAGGAAAAAGTTTTAGCGGGATTACAGACTCAAATGGTGTTGCAGTTGTCAGCGGACAACCGGGAACCTGGCTGTTCGTATTTATAAAAGACGGCTATGAGACTCTCGATTTGAGTTATAATGTAACCGAGACTGACGAAGGCGCAGTTTATCTGGTAAAGTCAAATCAGCTCACCGGGCAAATTGCTCCCTCTCTTAACAATCAGCAACCAGAGGCAATATCGGAGGCTAATACGGATTATCAAACGCAGTTAGAGACTAATGCATCATCTTTGGATCAAGTCTCCCAGACGGTCTACGTCTATGATGGAGATTTTAACGGCACGCTCCTATCGGATGTACAGGTTTCCGGTCAGGATGCGGCAGGAAAAAGTTTTAGTGGGATTACAGATTCGAATGGTGTCGCAATTGTCAGTGGACAGCCGGGAACCTGGCAGTTCGAATTCGCAAAAGTGGGCTATGAGACGGTTAAATTGAGCTATAATGTAACCGAGACCGGAGAAGGTGCTGTATATCTGGTAAGGTCAAGTCAGCTCACCGGGCAAATTGCTCCCTCTCTTAACAATCAGCAATCAGAGGCGATATCGAAGGATAATACCGCATATCAAACGCAAGTACAAAACTCAAAGGTTTCGCAAGAGACCGAGATCAATGAACCTGAAACAGCGTCTGCAGAATACTGGCTTGAAAATGGCAATGTCCTCTATGGACAGGGCAGATATGATGAAGCAGCAAAGTCCTATGATCGGTGCATATTGCTCAATCCACAACTCGAAGCTGCCTGGTTCAATAAAGGTAACGCTCTTTACATGCAGGGCGATTATGACAATGCCCTTTCAGCATTCGATAAAGCTATCGAGATTAACCCGCAAGATGCAAATACATGGATCTGCCGGGGATTAACTCTCAAGAAGCTGGGTCGTACCTTGGAAGCGAATGCGGCGTTTATGCAGGCTAAACAACTGGGGTATACTGGCTAATATCTGTGAACGGTTAATCATTCTTCGTGGCTTCACGCCTTCGCCTGAGATTTAGCATGGTTTTTTCATGCGAGGGCGTGAGAGCAAGTCTACGAGCAAAGAATATGGAATTTCTATCCCAGTTCAAAGCTAGTTACACCGTAGATCCGCTCCATCGGTAGGCAGGGTTCTTCCTTGGAGTACATGCGTACTGTCTCGAAGACGGGATGCATATGGTGGCCCTCGGCCAGGTCCAGAGCAGCAGAGTTTGGAAGGGGTGTATCCAGGAATACAGGTGCACCCTGTGGAGCATGGCCGCAGAGAGCTTGAAACAGAGATTCAGCTACGTCCTCATCATCGGCAAAAAGCGGCCCG
>JAQTXY010000106.1 GCA_028688535.1 Methanothrix sp.
GCGCTCGGGTGTAACCTGGAATGACGGCCAGCCTTTCACTGCCCAAGATGTCGCTTTTACTGTGCAGTACATCCAGGACCACCCCTACCAGTGGGTAGACTCAAGCATCATAGAGAAGGCAGAGGCGAGTGATGATAATACCGTCAAGATCACCCTAAAAAAGAATTATGCGCCTTTCCTGGACCAGGTGGCAGGCACCCTGCCCATCATGCCTGAGCACGTCTATGATGATGTGAGCGATCCGGCCAATTTCAAGGATGATGCGGCACTAACCGGCACCGGACCCTTCAAGCTGGTCAATTACGATAAAACGCAGGGAACATACCTTTACGAGGCCAATGAGAACTACTACCAGGGAGCCCCGAAGGTAAAGCAGATCAAGTTCGTGAAGGTCAGCTTGGAATTGTCCGCTGCCGCCTTAGAAAAGGGCGATGTGGATGCGGCGACTGTTCCCGGCGAGACCGTGGACGGCCTGGAGAATAAGGGCTTTGAGGTGGTGAAGAGCACTCATGACTCGGTGGTCAAGATCATGGTCAACCATATGAAGGCTCCATTCTCAGATATCAAGTTCCGCCAGGCTCTCTACTATGCCATCGACCGCGAGGAGTTGGTGGAGACCGGCCTGCGCGGCTACGCCCTGGAAGGTTGCCCCGGCCTATACGCCTCAGATAACCAGTGGTACAATGCTGATCAGAAGGAGTATTCCTTCGATCCGGCAAAGGCCGGTCAGCTTCTCGAAGAACTGGGATACGAGAAGAAAGATGGCAGCCGGTATTACTCAAAAGCTGGCGAGCCTCTGACCATCGAACTCTTGGCCACCGCCACCACTGAAAGGCAGGGTGAACTTGTTGCCAAGCAGCTTAATGACGCAGGGATCCTAGTCAACCTGCGCACCGTCGACGCCAAGACACTAGACAGCCTTGTTCTTGCCTGGCAGTTCGATCTTACTATGAACAGTCACGGCGGTCTGGGTGGCGATCCGGCAATCTTGAACAAGCTTATTCTGGATCAAAAAAGCTTCAACAGCGCCCGCTACGATGAAGACAAGACGCTAAATGGTCTGCTGGAAAGCCAGTTGGAAGAGATAGACTCTGTCAAGAGAATGGAGCTGGTGAAATCAGCTCAGGAGCTAATAGCCCAGGATCTGCCTGCTCTGCCCCTCTACTATGCCGACTCCTTCTGGGCATCCGATAACAAGGTCAGCTACTACTACACCTATGGCGGTGTGGGAAGTGGAGTTCCCATAGCTTTGAACAAGATGATCTTCGTTTGATGGTTGAAGAGATGACTGTGGTGTTCGGGCCGCAGTCTAGTTTTTTTAATTTATATTTAATTTTTTCCAAAAACCTCATGCGAAAGAGTCTTAAATGATAGACCTAGATTCAGCAATATTATTACCTTATTGGATTTGCCACCAACATTTATCATTAAATACGTCGGAGATGATGATAATAGCAAAAGAAATAGGTTCCTTTCTCATTCGCCCGATCGGTATAATTCACACCCCTTATGCCCGTCGAGAGGAGATCCCCCGTCAGGGAAGGCTTTCTCAGGAGTTATGTGAGATCGAGGTCTTTCCTGAATTTGCCCCTGCCCTCAAGGACATCGAGCAATGCACGCACCTCTTCGTCATCTTCTGGCTGCATCAGGCGGACAGGAGCCGACTGACGGCCACTCCAAGGCAGGATGGCAGAGAGCATGGAGTCTTTGCCACTCGCTCCCCAAACCGTCCCAATCCCCTGGCGCTGGACGTGGTAGACCTTTTGCATGTCAACGGCAATCGGCTGACGGTTAGGGGCATGGATGCCCTGGATGGATCCCTATTGCTCGATATCAAGCCCTATTCGGCCGGGATTGACTGCATCCCCCAGGCCAGGATCGCCTGGCAGGAGGATGGCTCACCTGCTGGTGATTGAGATTTGGTGAAGCAGGATGATGCCGCTTTTTGTTCCAGGTGATGAATATGAGCGCGGATTGTAGCATCTCAATAGAGAGTGGCTCGCCCCACTCCTGGAAAGGGAACGCAGCTCGCTTTATTACGCAAAGGCTTCTCAATTACCTCATAGCATTGGGCGCTATCTTCTCCCTGAACTTCATCCTTCCCAGGCTCATGCCCAGCGATCCTCTGCATGCCATTTATGGTGATGTCGCTCTGGTAGCTATGACCGATGAGATGCAGGCCCATCTGATCCGACAGTTGTCTCTGGACAAATCCTGGTGGGATCAAATGCTAGCCTATCTATTGGGACTTTTGCAGGGCGACCTCGGTTTTTCCTACTACTACAGAGATCAGGTCTCTTTGGTGATATTGGGTGCTCTGCCCTGGACGCTTCTTCTCGTTGGCCTTGCCCTGATCATCGCCACGGCAATAGGCATAATTCTGGGAATAGAATCCGGTTACAATCGCGGTTCTTCTCTTGATCGTGGACTGGTCGCATCTCTCATGTTCCTGAGCGGCTTTCCCGATTTTTTTATCGGCGTTCTGTTGCTCCTCATATTTGCCGTAAGCCTGGATGTGCTGCCTCTTTCCGGAGCGACCTCTCCTTATGCCGGATACGAAGGGCTATCCTATATTCTCGATGTTCTAGCGCATCTGGCTCTTCCTCTGGCCTCAATGGTCCTCGTACAGCTGGGGAGCATCTTCCTTTTGACAAGAAACACAGTCGTCACCTTGCTTGGTGAGGCATTCGTCCTCACCGCTCGGGCCAAAGGCTGCCCGGAAGGAGTTATTAAATATGCTCATGTGGGAAGAAACTCTCTTCTGCCGGTGACCACCGCCACGGGCATGGTTATCCCTCATATGATCACTCGCGTGCTCTTCATCGAGATTGTCTTCTCTTATCCGGGTATTGGCTCGCTTCTCAACACCGCAATTTCTGCCCGCGACTATCCGCTTATTCAGGGAATACTTCTCGTAGTCACATTGACCGTGTTGACCGTCAATTTTCTCGTAGATCTTCTCTACATGAAGCTTGATCCGAGGGTGAGATATGCATACTGATCCGCTGGCAGAGATCTCTGAGGATCCGCTGGCAAGAATAGGCCTGATCATGCTGGCTGCAATTGCACTTATGGCTCTCTTTGCCCCCCTGCTGTCCGATTATTCGCCGCATGATTACACCGGCAAGATCTTCAGCCCGCCAGATCTGGATCATCCTTTGGGAACGGACAGTGTTGGCCAGGACATATGGGTGAGGCTTCTTTACGGCGCAAGGACATCACTCATTGTGGCTGGAGCTGTGGCTATTCTCTCATCTTCATTAAGCGTGATTATCGGGGCCACTGCTGCACTTGCCGGTGGCTATTATGAGCGCTTTTGCATGAGATTAGTCGATGCGATAACCTCTCTTCCCACAATCGTTGTCATGATTCTTGTGGCAGCCTACCTTCGGCCCAGTCTAGCGCTTTTAATAATACTCATATCCGCTTTTTCCTGGCCGGTTGGTGCCAGGATTGTTCGCTCCCAAGTCCTCTCATTAAAGGAGAGGGTGCACATCAATGCCTCCCGGACCTTTGGCGCCGGCAAGAGGCATATTATCTTTACCCATATCGTACCGGAACTCTCACCCATCATATCCTCCCTGATGATGCAAGATGCGAGAAGGGCAGTCTTTATGGAGGCTGGACTGGCGTTTCTGGGAGTGTCTGATCCAATGGTGATCAGCTGGGGAAAAATGATGCATCAGGCCCTGGCCTTCACCTACCTGGATGTCTGGCAGTGGTGGCTGGTTCCCACAGGCCTTGCTCTCTCAGCAACGCTAATAGCCATCAGTTTTCTCTCCATCAGCTTGGAGACCGCTATGGATCCGAGGCTGGCAAAAGGCAACACGAGGCTGAGATAATGCTCTGCATTAAGGATCTAAAGGTCTCTTTCGGCAAGAGTCATATTTTAAGAGGAGTTGACCTCTGTCTGGAGAGAGGGGAATGCCTTGCTATGGTAGGAGAGTCAGGCGCCGGGAAGACAACACTGGGTCTATCCATCATGGGGCTGGCCAAAGGATCGGCAACAGGGGAGATCTCTTTTCAGGGAAAGAATCTTCTGGCGATCTCTCTGGAAGAACTTCGCCTACTGAGAGGCAAAGAAATGGCCATGGTCTTTCAAAATGTTGAAGATGCACTCGACCCGGTGCAGCGCATAGTGGATCAGATAGCAGAGGGAATAATGGTCCATCGCAGCATCAGCACCAAGAATGCGAGGGACATGGCTCTAAAGCATCTTCATTTCGTGGGTCTCAACAGTGAAAAAGCCAGGATGTATCCCCATCAGCTCAGCGGAGGTGAAAAGCAAAGGGTGCTTATTGCATTGGCCATGGTCAATGATCCAGATCTGTTGATACTCGATGAGCCAACGGCATCTCTTGATGCGCTTACCAAGGCAGAAATCATAAAGTTATTTCGATCCGCTATTCTGGGAAGAATCTGCATTATTATAACCCACGACATCTCCCTGGCAGCGGCTCTGGCTGATAAGATAGCAGTCCTTTATGCCGGTCGAATTGTGGAGAATGGAAGTGCTCAGGATTTGATAAGAACGCCCCGCCATCCTTACACCCGCGGCCTGATCCGCTCCTATCCCACCATAACCGCCACCAAAGACCTGCAGGGCATTCCCGGACGCATGGATCATAGCCTATCGGGCTGTCCTTTTCACGAGCGCTGCACTCAGAGTATAGATATTTGCAGCAGAACGGTTCCGCAGCCGCTGGAGAAAGACGGCAGGATCATTGCCTGCCATAGAGGCGGAATTGTGCCACTTCTTGAGATCGAGCATCTCAGCCTGACCATTAATTCGTATTCTGCCTTAAGCGATGTGTCACTCTCCCTTTATGATGGTGAGACGCTGGCCCTGGTGGGTGAGAGCGGCTCTGGAAAGACCACTCTTTCGAAGGTCATTATGGGCATTTACGAAGCGGATGATGGTGCAGTGGTCCTGGAAGGCAGCAAAGTTACAAAATGGGACGAAGCATTTTACCGCCGGGTGCAGATGATCTTCCAAAATCCCAAGGAGTCGGTCAGCCATCGCATGAATGTGCTGCAGGCAGTGCTCGAGCCCATGCAAGTACAGAAGATCGGCAGTCCCGAGGAGATGCATAAAAGGGCAAAAGAGGTTTTAGAATTGGTCGAGTTGCCGATTGACGATGATTTTCTCCAGAGGTACCCGCATGAGCTCTCCGGTGGTGAGATGCAGCGGGTAGCTATTGCCAGGGCGCTGGTCCTCGGCCCCAAGCTGCTGATTGCCGATGAGCCCACCTCGGCATTGGACCCGAGTGTTCAGGCCAAGATATTGAAGCTTCTCATGAATCTGCAAGAGAAGATGGGACTGGCTATAATATTCATAACCCACGACATAGCTTTGGCAAGGAAGGTCAGCGATCAGATGGCGGTGATGCACAAGGGACGGATCGTTGAGGTGGGTGCGACAAATGAGATTCTCATCCACCCCCAGCACCACTATACTGGAAGGCTCGTAAATTGCGCTTATGGAAGATATGAGAAAGAAGATGGCGAAATTGACCGTATGGAGGAATCCCTCGCCATGAAACGATTTTGTTGATTATTAATGGTGCCTTTGCACAGGCTATGATCCAAAAAGTTTAATACTAAGTAGCATTTCAATATGTATTGAGACTACATATGGACCAAGAATTAATGAGGGTAGGCATCTCGCTGCCAGAAAATCTGCTTAATAAGTTTGATGAAATCATCCTGCATCGAGGCTATTCTTCGCGCTCAGAGGGTGTCAGGGATGCCATAAGAAGTTACATCGTAAACTTCGAATGGATGAGCGATGTTCAAGGGGAACGTGTGGGCGTGATTACTATTGTCTATGCCCATTCTCAAAGAGGCCTGGAAGATAACCTCACAGAGATCCAACATGAATTTGGCGGCCTAATTCAATCCAGTTTGCACGTCCATTTGGATCATGATAATTGTCTGGAGGTTGTGGTGCTCAGGGGCGAGGGGCAGGATGTGAGAAAAGCAGCGGAGAGGATGATGTCCTTAAAGGGCGTAAAGCATGTCAAATTGACAACGACTTCGCTAGGCAAAGAACTCTAGCGGTCTTTTTTTGCATTAATCATAGAGGGATTGCCATTAATGCTAAAATTATTTTGATTCTGCTTATTCTGATATCTAGCTTCATGCCTGCTTATGCAAAAGAGTACACTGCGAACTATTGGCAGCAAAAGGGAGATGAATTTATGCAGATGCAGTCCTTTGATATCGCCCTGGATTGTTACAATAAATCCATCCAATTGGAGGGCACAAATGCTTCCACTTGGCTTCGGAAGGGCCAGGCGTTGAGCGGTACAGAAAATTATGATAATGCACTCTCTGCTTACAATGAGTCAATCAGCCTGGACCCAAAATTGGGGGAGGCCTGGTACGCCAAAGGTCTTGCTTATGCACACCTTGGCAGTTATAATGAATCAATCGCAGCCTTTGACGAAGCGATTAGGCTGCATCCCAAAGCCGCATTGTCCTGGTATGGCAAGGGAATTGCTCTGGCTAACCAGGGGAAGTATAGCGAATCCATGCTGGCCCTTGATAAAGCCATTGAGCTGGACGATAAACTGGCGGGTGCCTGGTACAGCAAGGCCCTCTTATCCGCGAATTTGGGCAGGGATAACGAATCCTTACAGGCTCTGAAAAAGACGGTAGATCTGGATGCAGAGAATGAAGACGCCTGGTTTAACCTCGGTCTGGCTTTCACAAACCAGGGAAATTATAGCGATGCCCTCGATGCATTCAATAATGTCACCGATCTAAATCCGATAAATGCTCTTGCCTG
>JAQTXY010000107.1 GCA_028688535.1 Methanothrix sp.
ATGGGGTGATCAAGGGTAAGATTGCCAAGCTGCATAAGAGAATCAACTGCCAACGAGATGATTTCCTGCATAAGCTCTCTCGGATATATGTCAATAACTTCGATATCATTTGCGTTGAGGATCTTGACGTCAAAGGTCTGAAAGAGAAAGGCCATAATAATGGTATGCATCGCAGCATCCATGATGCATCCTGGTCAAAGTTCATATTCATGCTATCGTACAAGGCTCAGAGTGCTGGTCGAAAGCTGATAAAAATAGATCCCAGGAACACCATTCAAAGGTGTTCTGCTTGTGGAAGCATCGTAAAGAAAGATCTGTCTGTACGAGTACATGAGTGCCCTTATTGCGGATTCTCATGTGATCGAGACTACAATGCTTCCAAGAACATACTCCTCGCAGGGATGGAACAGCCCGTTGTGCCCATAGAGCCAAAACCGCTACGTCACATATCAGTGATGCAAGTTTTGGCGATGAAGTGGGAAGCCGCGCCCTTCAGGACGCGGTAGTTCACCCTTTCGGAAAAGTATTAATCATAAACCGCTAATTATATCTTGTGGTTTTTATGATCACCTTAATTAAGCACAATCCACTTCCCTTCGAGGTTGTGGAGAGAAAAGGCCTGGGCCACCCGGATACCCTGGCAGACGGCATCTCTGAGGCCATCTCCCGCTCACTCTGCAGGCATTATTTGGATGAGTTCGGCCAGATTCTGCACCACAATGTGGACAAGGTCCTCATCATCGCCGGCCAGAGCGCGCCTTGTTTTGCCGGAGGCACGATTCTAAAGCCGCCTTCTGTGGTCGTGGGCGGCCGGGCCAGTCGGCCATCTGCAAAGACGATGGCCGAGATCATCGAAGATGCCACTACTTCGCATTTTCATAAAACTGTTAAGAATCTGCAGCAATTTCTGGTCGAGCCGCGCGTGGAAGAGGGCGCGCCGGAGCTGTGCAGCCTCATCGGCAGAGGTGCCAATGATACCTCCATTGGAGTAGGATATGCACCACGCAGCAGGACTGAGCAGCTCATCCTGGATCTGGAGGAGGTGGTGAGAAGCGTGCCTGCAGCCGGCGAGGACATCAAGCTCATGGCGGTGCGTATTGGAGACAAGCTTACACTCGTAGTAGCTACAGCCATGGTCTCCCGGTTCATCGATTCGCGAGAGGATTACGATGAGGCCAAGGTAGCCGTCCAGGAGGCAGTCATGCGAAAGGCCCTGGCGGAATATGGCGGTGAGATAGAGGTATGTGTGAACTGTGCTGATGCCGGGGAGAATATCTACCTCACAGTTACCGGCACCTCCATTGAGATGGGAGACGACGGAGCCACGGGGCGGGGCAATCGCGGCAGCGGTCTGATCACCCCCATGCGGCCCATGACCATGGAGGCCATAGCCGGAAAGAATCCGGTCAGCCATGTGGGAAAGATCTACAATGTTCTGGCGCATAAGGCGGCAGCGGAGATCGCAGAGCTGGATGGAGTGGCGGAGGCCTATGTAACTTTAGTCAGCAAGATCGGCTCGCCCATCAACCAGCCGCTCCTGCGAGGGGTGCAGATCTCAGGTGATACGGCTCTGACTGCGGCTGTGGAGTCGAAGGTTGATAGCATCCTGGACTTCTGGCTGGGGAGCACAGAGGATTTGGTGGAGAAGTTCGTGGAAGGCAAGCTGACTATTTACTAAAAAAAAATGAAAGCCCAGAAGAAGAATCAATCAGACTCTTTGGCCACCTCTTTTTTGGCCATCTGCAGCCTCTGCTTGGCTGTGTAGCCTGTGGCTTTTTCCAGGAAATTCCGAAACCGCTTATTTGTATCCATGACCTCAGAGTCACCTGCACCTATTACCGACGCCGTGGTTACAGTGAGCTTCTTGCCTGTGATCGATACATTGATGCTTTTGAGAGCTCCATAGCTGAGCAGAAGCTTGCCGTCCTCTTGTTTGATCTCTGTGGGAAATTCCTCTTCCAGAGCTTTGGAAATTCGCTCTAAGTCAGGCTTGAAGCCTCGTTTGAATGAGTAGTCCATGCCCAAAGGTTAGGGCTTATTCCGGTATAGATCTTTCGAGCGAAAATTCAGGATAAAATGCCCGAATTTCTGCACTCTGCAGAAGATTGAGCGCCCACATTTCCCTCCGCCTCCATCCTTTCCGTCAGCCCGGCTACGATCCCGGCAAAATTTCCATCTGCATTCTTCTTTTTAATTGCAGCCAGTTTGGCAATATCCTCTCGATTGATCCCTTTTCGGTCAAATTGTGCGGCATTCAGTAGCCGCTCCCCTTGCTCAGATCTCACTATCACCGTGGAGTATCCATCCTCGCTTCCAATCGAGCCTATGGAAATATCCGCCAGCCGGCTGACCAGATCACCGCAAAATCCGCAGCCTGCTCTCACTGCATCCCCCAGATCTCGCACCCGGCAGGAGTACTCTTTGCCCTCGGCTGCTATTATGAATTTTCCTCTGGCGATCTGCATCTTCTCCGACCTATCCAGATCTATGCCGAAAAGCTCAATCACGCGGCTTTTGAGGGATTCATAATCAAAGCTTTCAAAGCAGAATAGGCCGATGAGAAATATCTGGGCATCCGAAAATCTTTCCTGGAAATAGCCCTGCCTCTGCAATTTTCTTACGGTTCGCATCTGACAGGGTGTTCCCACAACCGCAATTCTCCTTTTGCCCTTCTCTAAGGCCTCCAGCAGCGGGGCGATGACGGAGACACGCACGTATTTTGTCCCCTTTGCCTGCAAAATAGATGCCGCTTCATCAACAAGAGCCGCTTTCGCTCCCAATCGTTCATCTTTTTGGGCGACGATAGCTCCATCCAGAAGTCCTGTCTCAATTCCTCGCTGGAGAATTGAGGTTACCATTCCTCCATCTTGCCCTTCAACACTGCTCTTTGCGGCCAGCATTTCCCGATTTACACCTAAATCATCATCATTAGCTCCACAAAGGAATTCCTCTTCCATCTCTTTGATATCGATAGAGGTGAGCGGGTAAATGTTCTTTCTTTCAAAAATGGAATTTGTAGGACAGACCAGAGCGCAGGCCCCGCATGCGATGCACTCCTCAGATAACTGCCCATAGGGCGTATCCACATCCCTGGTGACGCCACGGTTCTGAGCATTGATGGCCGCCACACCCACCAGCTCCTCGCAGACCCGATAGCATAGTCCGCAAAGGATGCAGTTTTTGTCCTGCGGCAAGAAGCGCGGCTTGATTACCCCATATTCCCCAGCCATCTCCTGCAATCTCTTCTCCTGGGGGCAGCGGGCCAGAAGAAGCTCCATGATCATTCTTCTGATCTCCATAATCTCCTGAGTGCAGGTATTTACAATAAGCCCATCTTCTAGCGGAAAGTTGCAGGCGGTGACCAACTTTTTCCGGCCATTCTTAACGATTTGCACAGTACACAGACGGCAGGATCCATAGGCTTCTAGGGAAGGATGATGGCACAGCGTCGGGATGTAGATGCCAGCAAGCCTTGCCGCCTCCAGGATCGTGGTTGATCCGCCTTCGGCTGAGGTCTCAATCTCATGACCGTCGATTATCACTATCAATTTGGTCATGCCTTCTCACCTTCTATCGCCTTGGATTGGACTAGTCCGCGTGAGACTTTCGTTATGGCTCTTGCCTTTGGCGGACAGACATCGAAGCAAATGCCGCATCGAGAGCAAAGGGACTGATCTATGACGCTGATGCTTCCCTCCTCTCCCTCGATTGCTCCCTGTGGACAGTTCTTCTTACACAGACCGCAGCCTATGCAAACCTCTGGCTCGACATAATAAGAAACCAGAGCTTTGCAAGCCAGAGAGGGACACCTCTTCTCGATTATGTGAGCCGTATATTCATCAGGATAGTAAGATAATGTACTTAAGACCGGATTGACGGCTGTGCGGCCTAAGGCACATAGCGACGTCTTTCTCATCAAATCGGCGACCTCTTTGAGAATTTGCAGGTCCTCCTCTCGGCCAGTACCCGAGACTATGCCGTCCAATATCTCCCGCATCCTGAGCAATCCCTCCCGGCAGGGCAGGCATTTGCCGCAGGACTCATCGCAAAGAAAGTCAACGAAGTAGCGGGCCAAATCGACAGCGCAGGTATCCTCGTCGATGACAATAATGCTACCTGAGCCCATCATGGAGCCAAGGCGGGTAAGCTCTTCGAAATCAACCGGCGTCTGCAAATGCCGGGCAGGAATTATTCCGCCTGATGGCCCGCCGGTCTGCACTCCCTTGAGCATTTTCCCATTGGGAATTCCTCCACCGATCTTGTAAATTATGTCGGCCAGGCTCATGCCCATGGGGACCTCTACCAGACCAGTATTATTGACCTTTCCAACCAATGAGAATATCTTGGTTCCCTTGCTCTTTTCTGTTCCAATGGAGGAGAACCAATCAGCTCCTCGGTTGATTATGAGGGGAATGTTTGCCCAGGTCTCTACATTGTTGAGCAAGCTAGGTCGATTCCAGAGGCCGGACGTTGAGGTATGGACATATTTGGGCCGAGGCTCGCCCACCTTGCCCTCCAGGGCGTTCATGAGAGCGGTTGACTCTCCGGATACAAAGGCACCTGCACCCCTATGCACGGATACATCGAAATCAAATCCGCTGCCCAAGATGTTCTTGCCGAGAAGGCCCAACTCTCGGGCTTGATGCAAGGCGAATTTGGTATTTTCCACGGCCAGAGGATACTCCATGCGCACATAGATGTAGCCGCTATGCGCTCCAACTGCATAGGCTCCGATAATCAGGCCCTCTAAAACGCTATGCGGATTGCCCTCCATGAGTGCTCTGTCCATGAAGGCACCCGGATCTCCTTCATCGCAATTGACAATCACATATTTGGGCTGGCCTGGCGCCTGAGCAGTTGATTCCCATTTCTTTCCGGTGGGAAATCCACCCCCGCCTCTGCCTCGCAGACCCGACTTTTTTATCTCTTCGATCACATCCTGGGCTGTCATCTGGGATAAAGCCCGGCTCAGAGCGGTATAACCGCCTAGGGCGATGTAGTCGAATATATCCTTTGGATTGATTTTGATATTATTTTTAATTAGAAATCTCAGCTGATGATTATAAAATGGGATATCATCTTCCAGTACTGCCTTTTGGCCGGTTACGGGATCTGTGTAAAGCAGGTGCCCCACCAGTCCGCCTCTGCAAAGGGTTTCTTCTACGATCTCCGGCACATCATCCGGCTGCACTCCCATGTAATAGATTCCCGGAGGAGAGACAACTACCAGTGTTCCTTTTTCGCAAAAGCCGGGACATCCCGTCTCCTTGATGTTGATCTCTCTTTGCAGACCCCTCAATTCCACCTCTCTTTCAAAGGCGCTGACAACCTTTCGTGCACCAAGTCCCAGACAGCCGGTACCTGTGCAGATTGCCACCTCTCTTCTCAGGGGGTCTCTCTTGCGTTCCATCTCATCTCTCAAGATCTCCAGATCCTGAATTGATGTAAGTCTTGCCATCTTTTCTCCATTTTTCGTCTAGTTCTGACTATCGGATGCAAGCTGACCTAATAACAACTTCACCTTCTTGGAGTCCACCCGACCATGATAATCATTATCTACTATCATAACAGGACCGATGGCGCAGCATCCCAGACAATTGACCCGATTTAATGTGAAGCCATAGTCTCGTGTAGTCTGCCCTGATTTTATACCTAATTTTGACTCGGTTGCATCCAGCAATCTCTGAGCACCCCGCACCTGGCAGGCGGTTCCCATGCAAACGCATACATTATGCCGACCTACGGGAGAGAGATTCATAGCTTTGTAGAAGCTCGCCACTCTGAAGATCTTGCTTACTGGAATCTTGAGCCTCAGGGAAAGCTCCTTGATTGCTTCTTTGGAGATCCAATGCATCTCGCTTTGCAGATCTAGGAGCAACTGGATCAGGAAACCTTCTTTTCCTTCATATTTTTGTATTAATTTATCCAGCTTCTCCTTATCGTCATCGGTCATATTCGCCCCCGTTATTCGCATTTATATCAGCATTAAGCATGAAAAACTATATAACGCTTGCCTTTGATAAGATTTAATAATGATAAAACAATATTTAAACGAATATAGATTAGAGATGTCAACGAAACTGCATATCTGTGCAGATCTTTTATCTGTTAATAGCGAATAGAGTCACTACTATGAGCCAAGATCTATTGAGAGCTATCCGGATAAGATGCAAGAAGATGGAGATACCCTTGCTGGGAGTGGCGGGCGTAGAGCGCTGGAAGGACCCGCCTTTTCAGCCCTGGATGCCGGAAGAGTTTTATCCGAAGTCCATATTTCCCCTGGCAAAATCGGTAATTGTCATTGGCCTGCCCGTTAGCTTGCCCGTGCTGAAGACTGCCCCCTCCATTTACTACCGGGAACTGTACAACACCGTGAACAGCCTGCTCGACCAGTACACTTACCGACTGGCCAATTTTCTGAGCGAAAGGGGTTACCCATCCGTCTTTGTTCCCAGGGATGGATACTTCGGCATCAAAGCCTTGCTTAAAAATCCGGTGGCGTTCTTCTCTCACAGACATGCTGCCCTCCTGGCGGGCCTGGGCAATTTTGGGACGAACAATATGCTGCTCACACCCCAATTTGGCCCTCGGGTGCGCTTTGGCTCCGTCTTTACGGCAGCAGAGCTTCCCTCTGATCCGCTCATGAAAAATGAGCTATGCACCCGATGCATGCGCTGCGTCAAGATGTGCCCGGTGAAGGCTCTGGACGAGAAGGACTATCCGCAGGGGCTCACTGATAAAAAGAGCTGCACTGCCCGGAGTGCTGAA
>JAQTXY010000108.1 GCA_028688535.1 Methanothrix sp.
CAGGGCATGACTACAGAGAGCTTTGTGTCAAAGAGTTCATCACTTTATCAACTATATGATCACTTATATCAGGAGAACTTCGGTGTAGATGGCAATATCGTTCTGATAGAAGGCGATGATGTAGCAAAGACAGATGTTCTGGAAGCTGAATTGCGCCTGTCAGATCACATGAAGACTGTCCGTCATGTGGTTAGCGTTCAAAGCATTGCTGACCTCGTAGCCGATGAGGAATATAAGAGCACAGGTGTTCGCTCTATTCCGTCTCAAGAGAGGATAGACGAGATCCTGGCTGGTGCAGGCCCAGCAGTCCAGAGCCTTATGCCAGATAGCAGACACTCCAGGATGATCTTGGGGATGCCTACTACTGCTACCCTGAACGAGGTGCAAAGGAAAGAACTCCTTGAGGAAATAAGCAAAGCAATAGCTTTTGTAGATTTCCCTGCCGGCTACAGTGTCATAGTCACCGGCGACCCATCTTTCCAGGTTGCCATAGTAAATCTGATGAACAGCAGTAATGGGTCAGTTCTTCTTTTATGCGGCGTGCTGATGATCATAGCCCTCCTCCTCGTTTTCAGTCACGTCAGGTGGTCGCTTCTTCCTCTGCCGATAGTACTTCTCGGGATATTCTGGACCTTCGGAGCTATGGGATTCTTCCATATACCCATGAGCATGGTCACATTTGCCGCGTTTCCCATAATGATAGGAATCGGCATAGACTACGCCATTCAATTCCACAACAGGATAGATGAGGAGATGACGAAAGGCAAGGGCATCCTGCAAGCTGCCGTCAGCACTGTCAGCCACGTGGCCATCCCTGTGATCATCGCCATGGTTATAACCGAGGCAGGCTTCGTATCACTTCTCATCTCCTCCGTCCCATCAATCAGAGATTTCGGAAAGGTCTGTATAATAGGGTTGATCATGTGCTATCTTTCCGCCCTCTTCGTGAACGTAACTGTTATTTATCTCTCGGAAAGAAGATCCCCCAGAAAAGTAGATCCAAAAAGCCATTCTGAAGATGGTTCGGCAATTGGCGCCTTTATAGAGAGGACGGCAAATTTCTGTGTTGAAAGATGGAAACCGGTTCTGGCAGTGGCTTTGATCTGTGCCCTTGCGGGAAATTATGCAGATATGCAGGCAGACATAGAAACGAACGCTCAGAATTACATACCCCAGGATCTATCTCCTCTGATCGATCTAAGACACATGAAAGAGGTATTCGGTGGAACGGATGCTATCCAGTTCATGGTTCAGGCCGACGATGTTACCGATCCAAAAAATCTCAAATGGATAGATGACTTCGGAGATTATCTGCTGGATTTCCGAGAGGATCGCACGGAAAGCGTCACATCCATTGCCACCTATATCAAAGCGGCCAACGACGGAGTGCTGCCAGATGATAGAACGAGAATACGGGAAATAATTAACGCTTTACCAAGCTCAGTTAGGGATTCATACCTGAGCGGCCATGATCTGGCCTTGGTGGATGTGAATGTTGGAGACGTTCAGACCAATCTGGGAGCTGAAGGGATGAAGCGGTTAATCCAGTCGTATGAAGACGACCTAACATGGATGACTCCGCCACCCGGAATATCAGTCAGAATAACTGGCAAGCAGGTGGTTATGACCACCGTCATGGACGCCCTGACATCCGGACGGGTGCAGATGTCGCTCTTAGGTTTAGTCCTGATCTTCGTCCTGCTCTTAGTAATATATAGAGATCTCATTAAAGCCCTCTTGCCGGTGCTGCCCATGTTGGTAGTGATAGGATGGATGGGCTTGGTTATGTACTATGGTGGAATAAAGTACACACCCCTTACAGCGACACTTGGTGCTCTGATTCTGGGAGTAGGCTCGGAGTATGCTATAATGATGATGGAACGCTTCTATGAAGAGCTCCCCAATGTCGGCAATCCCCACGATGCACTGAAGATCGCAGCCAACCGCATAGGTTCAGCTCTGATGGCATCCGGGGCGACGACTGTCTTCGGCTTTGCCGCTCTGATGGCATCGCCCTTCAATATAATCAGCAACTTCGGGCTGGTGACTGTGCTGTCGGTTCTTTTGGCCCTCATCACGACATTCACAGTATTTATGGTTTTAATGCTTCGCATGGAGACCCGACGTGAAGCTTATGATAACGCGAGACGAGAACTCAGGAAAGTAATCACGCTAATCGATAAACAATCATGGAGAAGAAGCAATGGAAATTAAGTTTGCCATAGCCATGGCCCTCATGTTGACACTTCTGGCTACTGGTCAAGCCCAGAACTCTTACATACCCTATGAGTTGGGCGGAGACAATTATTACACCATGTATGGCAGTCCAGATATCTCTGCGAGCATTTCCGGGACGAATGAGTTCGAGCGCGGAGATACAGTCACTCTTTACGTGGATCTGACCAACTATGGACGGATTATAGGCTTCAAAGAGGATCAGACTCCTCAAGACCCCAAGGAATTCGCGCTGGCTGCATCCGAGCTGCAAAAAGAGTATTCGAAGCCTACTGCTTTAGGAGTTACAGCCAGCCTTATTTCGGAAGGACCGCAGATAGAGGTCAAATCCGGAGACCAGGTGATTGAGTCCCTCAAATCAGGTGACAAGACCAAAAATCCGTTAAAGTATACTCTGAAGATAGGTGAGCACGCCCCTGCTGGAAAATATCCCCTTAAGCTGAACGTCTCCTACGACTACCAGGATAATGTCCGGGTATATGCAGCCAAGCTCATCACCAGCGGGAGTTCGCCAACTCTGTCAAACTACCGTGAATCCTACATCTACCAGAAGGCCAACCAGACGGTGCCGATCACCATCATAGTCAAGAAGCAGGCTGACTTTGAGATACTTAATGCTACAGGTATTCTCACCGTTGGGGGCGACAATGAGCAGATTTCTGCTACATACAGGAATATCGGGGAATATCCTACTAAAGATGCCGTTGCCAGGCTGTCTATCTTCAAGCCATTCTCATCTACCGATGATCAGGCCTTTATAGGCACTTTGCAGCCCGGAGAAGAGGCGACAGTGGTCTTCCGGCTGGATGTAGACAGTGACGCAACGCCCAAGGACTACGGAATCAACAGCGAAATAAAATATACCGATATCAACGGCGACACAGTCATCTCGGAAAGCATGAAGATACCGGTAACATTGAGGGCCGAATCCGCATCCCTGCTTCTTCCTGCTGCGATAGTTCTCATCATAATAGTCGCAGCCGGTGGATACATGTATAAGAAGAGGCAAAAGAAGGCCTGATGAGCACCAGGCTTCCACCTCTTTTTCTTGGGGCCAAAAGATGGGTACAATTAGGCAGAATTTCGGTTTATCAAAGAAGGAGCTATTATGGATGAGAGAGTAGTATTATCAAGCTGGCAAGATCGTTTTTGGGCCTGGTTGATCGATGTTCTTCTTATGAGTATTCTCTGGCACGGAAATCTGATCGTACTGGAGATAGATACATTTAGCTTCAATGGTATATTTCTGCTTTCAGCTCTGTTGTTCATCTATTGGACGGCGTTAGAAGGTTACAGAGGTCAATCTCTCGGCAAGATGATTTTCAACATCATTGTAACCGGCCCTCTTGGAGAGGATATCAGTTTTAAAGACGCTGCATTGGAGGCATTTGGAAAGGCATTTCTGCTTCCCATCGACTGCCTCATCGGCTGGTTTGCTCATCAGAAAGCCAGGCAGCGTCTGTTCAATCGGATATCTGATACCGTTGTAATCAAGCGAACGGAGCATTATGGATGATGAGGATGAAATAGCAGGTTCTTGCAATCAGGATGTGAGGAGGCACATCATAAATGCCTGTATTCAATGGGCCAGAATGAAAGGATATAGCGACTCGATCGGTTTTCTCAGGGGGTTGACGGTCCTGGCAAGAGAGCCCGTATCTCTGGATGAACTGGTCCTGCAAACCGGTTACAGCAAGTCAACTGTAAGTTCGAATATGAACCTGTTGGAGGGCCAGAGACTGGTCAGGCGCATTGTGATACCGGGAGATAAGAGGCATATATACGCACCGATTGTTGACCCGGAAATCATTATGGCTAACATGCTGGATGCCATTGATCGAGAGATCCTTCTATTTTGCGAGGCTTTGGACAGAACTGAAAAGGAGTTGGCGGCAGGCAGTGCAGAGGAAAAATGGCTGTCGGAGCGGGTGGCTACTCTTCGGCAATCCTATGAGCGGAGCGAGAGGATCGTCAAATTTTTGAGAACAAAATCATTTTATGAGATTTAAAAAGATGGCGCAAAAAGCCCTTTTGATTCTTGCGCCGTTGCGACTTTAGTACCCCTTCTCAGTCCGGGTCATGTTGTTGTAGAACTTGAACTTATCTCTGTCCTTGTCCTGCATCAAGATATAACCAATTCTCCTGTCGTCCAGATGCTCGGCATACTCCTCTTTGGCGTCATCCCGGCAGGAGGAGCAGGCGCCTCTGGGAATGGAGACGCAAAATGCACTGTTCAGTATGCCGTAGCCGCGCTGGGCAGAGGTGGTGATGGTCATGTAGCCGGCGCAGTCGGGGCAAAGGCGAACTACCTCTTCCTGGTTTTCGTTGATCATGTCCGTGTCGTAAAAGATGCGTCTCTTGCGACGGTAGAAATCGCCTAAGCTCTCCAGCGCGTCTTCTACCAATTCATCCCTCTGCTCCCAGATCTTTTGCACCTGGGAGACGGTGTGCTCGATCTCCTTCACCATCGCCGGCGACTGCTCGAAGCGGCCGGGCACATAGTCCGGCTCCTTAACATGAGAATAATCAAGACCTGCCATGGCCTGGATGATGCCTGTGTTCACATAGGGCAGGGCCGTCTCCACGGCGTAACCGCCCTCCAGGACGCAAAGGTCGGGAGCCAGCTTTTCGTTGAGCCGGGCATAACCGTTGGCTGAGAAGCGCATATTGGCCAGCGGATCTGTGTAGTGATTGTCCTGGCCGGCTGAGTTCAGGATCAGATCAGGCTTGAAATCATCCAGGATGGGCAGGATGAGATTGTCCAGTACGTAGTGAATGCCCTCGTCTGTGGTGCCTGGGGGCAGGGGTACGTTGAGTGTTCTGGCCAGCGCCTGCGGTCCGCCCATCTCATTGACAAATCCAGAGCCTGGGTAAAGGGTGTGACCGTCCTGATGGAAGGATAGGCAGAGGACATCCGGGTCGTGCCAGAATATCTGCTGGGTTCCGTCGCCGTGGTGCACGTCGGTATCGATGACAGCGATCCTCTTGTGGCCGTATTTAGATCTCAAGTACTCGACCATGATGGCCATGTTATTGATATTGCAAAAGCCGCGGTTGCCGTACACCACGCGCATGCTGTGGTGGCCAGGCGGCCTGACCAGCGCAAAGCCGTTTCTGATCTCGCCCTTCTCCAGGGCGTCAGCTAGAGTTAGGGTGCTGCCGGCGGCGATGAGGTGGGCCTCAGTCACCTGGCTTTCCACATCGGGAACGCAGAAATGGGCCCGAGCCACGTCCTTTTTCTCGGCCAGGCGGGGTTTATACTCCTCGATTTGTGGCAGGTCCATCAGTCCCTCCTCGAAGATTTGGTCGCGGGTATAGAGCAGCCTCTCTTCCCGTTCCGGGTGGGTGGGCGAGATGGCCCAGTCGAAAGCCGGGAAGAATATGAGACCGGTCTTGCCGCTCTTTCCTTGAGAGGACATTTTCAGCACCTCCCCCAGGATGGCAGAAGACCTGCCGGAATTTCCATTCGCACGTCCATCAGTCTGCCCACTGTTGACCAGCCTCGAATCATATTGAAAACCTCGCTGTAAGTAACCTCGGCCTCAGCAGCGTATTCGCTGATGCCGAGAAGCTCCGCACGCTCGGCTAATAGCCGTCTGGCCAGACGCTCTGCCTCCTCTAGAGTCATCTTTTGGTTTGTCACTCTGCCGGTTAGACCGTCTTCGGCCACAGCGTATTCTTTGCTCTCCGTATCGATGTGCAGGTTCAGGGTTAAAGTGGGCCGGGCCACGGCAGCGCCGATGGCATTGGCCACGCTGGCATACTGGGGCACGATGGCCGCCGCTTTGAGCCGGGCGGCGACCAGCGGGACCAGGGCGGGAGCGCCTCCGCCTACGCCCACAACGCTCTGAGCAGAGAGCGACTCTCTCTTCATGATCTCCCAGATGCGATAGGCGGGCTCCTGCTCCCATTCCCGGAACATCTCATTAACCTCAAAGACAATCTTGTCCACCACGCTGTCAACCACCTTTTGGGCCGCCTGCATGGCTGTGCAGCCCAGGCCATCAGCCACGATTTGCATGGCCTTCTCTGCCTTGGCGGCGTCGCCGATCTGGGAGAGTCCCAAAACCCGCAAGGCATCGGTAGGCGTAGGTCCATTTCCTCCCATGCAGAGCGGCGGTCCGTCCCGGTGCGGCCCGACAGTTAAGCCATTGCTGCTTTTGCCGCCGTTGTTCTGGCCGCAGACGGCAACGGCGCTGTCGCCGCCAATGGCTATCGACTTGACGGCAAAGGCTCGCACATGGGTGAGAAGAGAGCCGACCCGTGCCCCTTTGGCTGAGAGGAGGGGTCTGCCTGAGAGGATGAGAGCCAGGTCGGTGGTGGTGCCGCCGATGTCCACTACGACGCTGCTCTGGCCCGGATCTGTCAGGGCCATTACTCCCATGATGCTGGCGGCAGGTCCAGAGAAGATGGTCTCTACAGGCATTTGCACAGACTTGTCCAGGGGAAGCGTTCCGCCGTCTGCCTTAAGGATATAGACGGGTGAATTGATCTTGCGCTCTTTGAGGGCGGCAG